>JAKLHB010000389.1 GCA_022710345.1 Planctomycetota bacterium | reverse complement strand
GGACATTTGCAAGCGGACATCATACCATGCTGCATACTGCAAATTTTTAGGCAGCATAATCTTTTGAAAGATAGATGTTTTCAATGCAAATACAACACCTAAATCTAGGTTATCTCTCACTCTGCCGCGATGGTATTCCAACAACTGACGCTCTTGAATTCCATTGGGGCTGATCACAGTATAGTCGCTATATGCTAAACCAGCCTGCGGATCACGCAAAAAGGCCATACCAAAGGTAAAGCAAGCGCTTTCCTTGAGTATCACAGGTGCCTGTGGGCTATGAATCCATAAAGCAAAATCTGTGGCTAAATGCTCGCGAGCCAGATCCAACCCAATGCCATAATGTGGGCATCGAATGGTAGTGATCGCAATCGTTTCTGTTACATGTTCTTCGGCTCCTACATACGCTGTGACCTTAGGCTGCAATTCCAGAACAAAAATTTTTTGAATTTGTATATATTTTTGATTGACAAGCGATTGCAACATAGCTTGCCATTTTTCATCCGGATATTCTAACGAAGCTGCGCGTGAAATAATCACGCTGCACGATCCATGAGACAACATGTTAACTCCTGTAAAGAAGGATAGAAAATAAGCATTGATGATACGATTTTTTGTCTATGTCAGCTTCTCTGCACCATTCACAGAGTGGCAAATATAAATTTTCGGTGTTAGCCCAGTAGCTTGGGCATATTGCTGATGAACCTGCTCTACAAAGGATTCGGCTTGAGCAGCTTCCACAAGGGCAATGCAGCATCCTCCGAAGCCTGCGCCTGTCATACGTGCGCCATAACATCCAAGTTGTTGGGCTTGAATAGCCATGGTATTCAAGGCATCATTGCATACTTCAAAGTCATCCCGTAAACTTTGGTGGCTTTGATTGAGCAATTTGCCAAGCATAATCGGATCATTGCTCCTAAGTGCTTCCACAGCTTCCAGCACACGTTGATTTTCGGAAATCACATGCCTGCCACGTTTTTGCAATACATCAGATAAGTTTGGCCTCAGATGCTCAAATTGTGCTATACTTAATTCTCGTAAACTAAGGACTTTGCATTTTTGTGCTGTTTCAAGGCATTCTTCTCTTCTTGTGTTATAATTGGATTGGCTCAGGTCGCGTCTAGTGGAAGTATCCAGCACAACCACGGCAATTGAACTAGGAAATGGCACCTGGAGCATCACTAAATCTTTGCAATCTAAAAATAAAGCATGATTGGATTTGCCACAGGCACTGATCATTTGATCCATGATTCCACAATTGACTCCAACCCATTGATTTTCAGCTTGCTGGCCTAACTTAGCCATAGTAGGACCATGCCAGGGAATGTTCCAGAGAGCAGATAGCATTCGAGCAGTAGCCATTTCTAAGGCTGCGGAAGAAGAAAGGCCTGCTCCAATAGGGACTTCACCTGCAAAAAAAATATCAGCGCCTTGAATAGCAAAACCTTGCTGGATAAAGGAATTTGCTATTCCTGCAATATACTCGATCCACATCCCAGATCGAGCTGGGATGTTATTTTCTAATGAAAATTCTGCTTGATTTTGAAAATCAAAAGAATGTGCTATGATGCGGTGGTCAGATCTTGAGGATCCTGCCATCCATACATAGCGGTTGATGGCCATTGGCAGCACAAGGCCTTGATTATAATCAGTGTGTTCACCGATTAAATTTATCCGACCGGGGGCACGAACAATCACTTGTGGCTGTTTGCTAAAATGTGTCTGAAATTGCTGCTTTAGCCATTCGACATTCAGCATAAAAACCTCACTCTCAAAAAAGGCTTGACAAGTTATTTCCAAATACGTTCAATATTGGACAATGTGCACAAGTTATGAATTTTTGCTGATTATAACATTTTGTTGGAGAACACTGAACTGGCACAGAGTTTTCATAACGACTTGTCAACCAACATAGTGGCTCCCAAAAGTCAGTTAGAATCAAAAGTCATTTGCAAAGGAAAAAACATGCAGTCGAGTTATATAAGAACAAAGTTTGAATGGCACGATGCAATTTGGAGTTGGGGCGGATTTGCCGTATGCATGATCGCTGGTTTGCTGGTCATTGGCATCATTACCATTTATAGTGCATCCTACAATCATAAAACAGGATTGTATAATGCTTATGCATACAAGCAAATCGCTTTTGCATTAGCAGCACTCGTGCCATTTTTATTGGTTTTGAGATTGGACTATGCATGGTTAACACGATATGCAGTGGTGATCTATGGAATTGGAATTGGATTATTGATCCTCACAGCTTTGTTTGGCACATTTCGAAATGAGTCTAAACGTTGGCTCAATTTGGGCGTGGTGATGCTCCAAACATCTGAAGTCATGAAATTAGCCATCATCCCTATCCTTGCAAAAATACTTACTGAGTATAAAAATGGTACGATTATGGATTTACTGTTGCCATTAGGCCTGGCATCTGTGCCAATGGGGCTCATTGTGGTCCAGCCAGATTTAGGTACATCACTGGTATTTTTGCCCATTGTGTTTGCTATGTGTTTTGCAGCAGGCGTTCCTGTCCGTTATTTTATTATAGTAATTTTGATCATGACATTGGTTGGCATAATCGTTTATTCTTATGGAATGCACGATTATCAACGCAAACGTGTGCTGATGTTTATTCGCCAAGACAACATGACTCAGGAAGAAAAACAAGGCTCTGGGTATCATCTTTGTCAGTCCAAAATTGCATTTGGAAATGGCGGAGCTTTGGGACGCGGCTGGCAAAAGGGTACCCAGGGGCGTTATGGATATTTGCCAGAACGGCATACTGATTTTATTTTTGCTGTGATTGGCGAAGAATTTGGCTTTATCGGCACATGTTGTGTATTGCTCTTATATCTAGGCTTATTTGTTGGCATGTTAAACTTGGCTGCTAGCACTTTGGTTAACAGTGGACAACTCATTGTAGTTGGTATTTGGTCAATTTTGCTCACTCACACTGTTGTGAATACAGCCATGACCATTGGCCTTTTGCCCATCACTGGGCTGCCTTTGCCATTTGTTTCTTATGGAGGATCGTCGCTTTTATTCAATTTCCTAGAGATTGGACTTATATTTTCCATAGCAGGGAGAAGAATTGCCAGTTAGCTGATTTGAGTTACTTCAGGACATGATCTACGATAAAATTTTGTTCTTCTGCAAGGCTATATTGTTTAGCCTCATGATAAAAACAGACCAGATAGCGTCGAAATAATAGTTCCAAAGCTTTGAGCTTAGCTGCATCGTCTGGATTTTGTGCCTGAAGCTGTTGGAGTTTCAGCAATCCAGTTTGAAGGTGCTGAATTCCTTGATAAAGTAAAAAATCGCGATTGAATTCTCCGCGTTTCATAGCCTGTTCGTAATGCTGCGCGGCTACTTCCAAAAGCATTTGGATATCTTGTAATGTCGGTTCTACAAACCATTGAGCCAATCTTGCCTCTGCTTCAAGATAATCTATCCAGGTGCTGGCTATGATAGGTTGATGGCTAGATGTCACCTGTAGTATGCTTGGCATGCTCACTTCTTGCCGCACAATTTCTTGGCTCCAAACTCTAAAAAATGTAGGATTCCAGTTGCTTTGATTCCAGAGGCGATAGATATGATACCTACATACTTCAGCAGCTTTCGCATTTTTAGGGCTAGGAAATTTCATCAAAATTGAACGTGCTGCAATCCAAGCTGGAAGAAAGTCAGTTGAAATTCCAAGTGTTTGTTGAAAATGATGCAATGCAAGATAAGCATCCGCATTTTGCTGGTTCTGCTCAAAGCATATTTGATGATAAAGCCCTAAAAAATAATGCCAGCACATGAGAGATAAGGCAATCTGAATTGCTTCAGGGTCTGCCTGATGTTGAATTTCTGTATCTCTCAAATTTTTAAGATAAAGTAGCCTCATGCGGTTAGGATAACCCAAGGCAAAACCTAATTTTAATAGATTTTGATGGGCTATAAAACTTTCAGGATGCTGTTGCACGTATGTTTCTAAGGATTCGTACGCAGTTTCATTAGGCTGCCGTAGCAAATCTAAAATTGCTTGGCTGGATTCTTGGTTGCGCTGCAAAAATTCAAGCGCAATAGGATCAGCATATACATAAGGCAACAGCAATAACACCAATCCTAGCAAATTCCAATGTTTCATTGTCGGCCACCACCAATATATAAAATCATAGTGCTTTTTAGTAATTTTGCTTGTCCATATTGTTTCAGAATTTTGGACATATCATGAAATGGATTATTCGTAGATAAAAGTCTGCGTACATCTGGCGTGATGAATTGATCGCCTAGCAAGAAGCGGCTTAACTTAAGCATTTGCAATGGGCTTTCTTCTTCAACCCCATATTTAGCCCACCAATTTGCAACGATT
>JAKLHB010000388.1 GCA_022710345.1 Planctomycetota bacterium | reverse complement strand
GCTATACCTGGAATCTGGTAAAGACCCCAAGATCGCACTTAATTATGCACGCGAATCCTTTGATGCCAGCCGCTATTCTTGGGCCATTGCAGACACCCTAGGTTGGGCCTATTATTTCAACAATGAGTATCAACAAGCCTTGCGTTATCTCAACTATGCACGAAACCTAAAACCTGATTATCCCAGCATTCATTATCATTTAGGCAAAGTTTATCATAAGTTAAATAAAAAGAGCGAAGCAAAAGATGCCCTTCAAAAGGCACTTTCGTTGTCTAAAGATTTCCGCGAAGTAAAAGATGCTGAAGATTTGCTAAAATCTCTTGAAAAATAATTTACCTACCTCTACTTAGGTAAGCCCGCTAGCCGGCGTTTTTCTACTGATTCTAACGAAAACAACTGTTGACTGTTCCAAAAAGTCTTATCATCAGAAAAAGCGTTATCATCAGGGACTCTGGTTCAGCGGGCTTCATTTTGAAGAAATCGCTATGTTGCATAAATATGTAAAAATTTTGGCATGGATTCTTGTCTCCTGCCTGGTTCTTTCTATCATCGTATTGACTATCTTGTATTTCCGGCCAGAAAAGCGTAAAAATAGGCATTTCCAAAAAGGCTTAATTTATTTCCGCGAGAAAAGATATCTCAATGCTACATGGGAATTCAAAGATGCATTGGCTATTGCCCCAGAGGACATCCAAATTCGATTCCAGTTGGCCAAGGCATACGCAAGCGGCGAGGAATATGAAAAAGCGATTGCAGAAACTGAACGAATCATTCGAGAGCAACCCACCTACCACGCAGCATATCTCTTTTTAGCCAATCTTCAGTTACAGCAGAAAAAATATCAACAGGCACTTGCTGCATGCGATCAACTCTTAAAAATCAAACCAGATGATTTTGAGGCAATGAATGAGCGCGGTATTATCCTTTGGCGCATGGGCTATAAAAAGCAAGCAGAGTATGAGTTTCAAAAAGTCATTCAAAAAAATCCAAAGGAAGTAAAAGGCCATCTCAATTTAGCACGTCTATATTGGGATATGAACCAATATCCAGAATCCATTGCTGTCTTGAAAAAGTACCTCATTGAAGATCCAAAAAATTTTGAAATTCGCTTAGAACTAGGCAATTACTATACAGGAAAAAAAGATTATGCGGCTGCTTTGCCTGAATTTGAGCAACTGCTAAAAGACTTTCCAGATAAATTTAGCCAAATTGCGCCTGGCTATTCTTTAACCTTGCTGAATATGGGCCAATTGCAAAAGGCCATGCAAATCGCAGATCAAGCATTGGGAAATCAGCCAGAGGACACAGAATATGTTCCTAAGGATCCAATCCTGGCGTATGTTCGAGGAATCGGCCGTCTTGAAACTAAAGACTATTCTGGTGCAATCAATGATTTACTTTGGGTGCAACGCAACCATGGTGACCTAGCAGATGTACATTTCAATCTAGGGAAAGCCTATATGGCAATGAAAAAAAATTTGCTAGCAATCCAATCTTTAGAACATGCAGCGCGTTTGCATGCAGAATCGCCCATTATTCGGCAGCATTTGATTGAAGCATTAATCCTGGAAAAACGATGGGATCGCGGGTTAGAACATTGCAATGCGTATTTGGAAATTGATCCCCAAAATGATGCCATTCGCAATCTGAAAGCACAGATTTTAATTCAACTGGGGCAGGCTACAGAAGCCCGCCAATTGCTTCAAAAATTACAGGAAACCAGCCCCAATTCACCTCAAAGCCAGGTTGGAATCGCACTGTTAGAAGCATCCCAAAAAAAATATGATACGGCTATTGCGATTCTAAAAAAATTAGATCAGCAATTCCCTAAAAATTACTACATCAGCTATCTATTAGCTCAGATGTATTTTGCAAAACAGGATATCATCAATGCTCTTCTATGGGTTTTTCAAAGCATTGAGCAAAATCCTGATTTTATAGCCAGCACAATCCTATTAGCCGATATTCGAGTGTTCCAGGGCAATCTGGAACTCGCGGTTGCTGAATACCAAAAATTATGGGAAAGAGACAAAACAGATGACAAGACTTTGGTGGAATTGATTCAGTATAAACTAAAAGCACGGCAGTTTGATGAATGTCTGAAATTGCTCGAAGAAAATGGATATGATCAGTCAAAAGACCCTGATTTCTTGCTCTGTTTAGCCGATATTGGTTTTGCGAAACAAGACTATGAAGAAGCCTTACGCTACTTAAAGCAAATTCCGCCCAAGGAAGTGCGTATTTATTTCTTGATGGGGGATTGTAATTTTTACCAAGGCAAATATTATGAAGCGCTTAGCCATTATGAAATGGCCAAGATGTTTGACAATGATCCCAATGCAACCTTGAGAATCGCAATCACTCTATATCTACAGCGGGAATGGCAATTGTGCATTGCAACCTTAGAACAATACACAGATAAAGTCAAAGGTGATCTACCATATTTGCTCATGGCTGCTAATTATTTAATTGATGGGCAACCAAAGCTGGCACTCGAGCGGATTGCCAAAGCCACTTCTCCATCATATCAATGGCTTGCTAAGTTGATGCTTGTTGGAGTCTATGTTTATCAAGATAATTTTAAAGCAGCCAAGCAAGAACTCCAAAAACTCAAAACCATGCGCCCCTCTTTGGCCATGAATTTCGAGAGTTTGCTGGATTTTTGCGAACAAAATCGTGCTAATTTTATCCCACTCCTGGGTGCTTTAGTACTTCAGGAAATGGGCTATCCTTATGCAGCAATGCTCAAATGCAAGGAATCATTGCAAATTTTAGCCAACCATCCTGTGGTAGAATATATCTATGCAAATATACTTCAACAATTGCATAAAGATGAAGCATGGGAAATCATGACGCGGTTGGCTCAAACTCCAGGGACACCTGTGGATGTCTTATGCGACTTGGGGATCCATTCATATCAGCAGCAAAACATCGCTCAAGCGCAAATGTACTTAAAACAAGCTTTAACCATTGACCCAAAGCTTCCCGAAGCTCTGATGACCCTTGGCATGATTGCGGCTGATCAAAAGAACATACCACTGGCTTTAGAGTATCACCTCAAATGTTTAGCCGTGATTGAAAAAGATCCTGACCATAGCCTTTGGGCACAAGTTGCCAATAATCTAGCCTGGCTTTATCTCCAAGGCAGCACTCCTCAGCCCAAATTAGCGTTGGATTGGGCTAAAAAAGCTTTTGCCAAAGTGTCATGGGATGGCGGTGTTTTGGATACTTTAGGATGGGCTTATTTCCATAATCAAGATTATCCCAAAGCATTAGAATATTTACAACACGCCAATCGTTTGATGCCGGATCAGCCAACGATCCACTATCATTTGGCTGAAGTATACGTTCAACTCAAACTTTTACCATCCGCTCAAACCATGCTGGAAAAAGCATTGGCTCTTTCTTCCACATTCCCTGAAGTTACCCAGGCAAAAGAGCTTTTGAAAAAAATTAAGCAATAAAAGATGCAAATCGAATTAGCCTTAGACAAAGTTGTCTATAAAAAAGCAAACCCATCGAATGATGGGTTTGTTTGCAAAAGACTATTTTCTTGCTTTTTTAGAAAGAAGCATCAATAAACCGGCTAAGACACACAAAACAATGCTACTTGGTTCTGGGACTGTGTAGGTAATGGTAAAGAGCGAATAATCAATGGCCACACAATCTCCACCACCAAGGCCAACATACTTCACTGCCACACTGCCATCTGTGAAAAGATAGAATAAATTGGTCGGCACCACAAAGGAAAATTTTTCAGCACATCCATCTTCGAAAGACCCATCTGCGCCTAGGCCATATTCACCGTTAGCATCATAGAAAAAGGCATTGCTGTTTCGGCGAACTTCCACGCCATCAAAAAAAAGTTGGTCATTGCTGGCACAATTATCAAAAGTTACAATGTCATACACAATGGAACTGATGACAGCTCCTGTGGGAAGCGAAAAAGTATGGCTATAAACTGGTTGAGCAGAACTTTCTGCGAAATATTGTGCATCCTGATATGCAGGGTCAGCACCTGAATTAGCAGCTATTCCAGTAAAATTAAAACGAATTGGGAATGTTCCATACGGATTGATCTTCCCGTTATAGCCATCAATATCACCAACCAGCGATGTGAGAGTGGCAGCATAAACGAATGAACCTGCTAACAATAAAACAAAAATCAATTTCATAGCTTTTTCCTTTTCAAAAAAACTGAGAATATTTAAATTTAAGCTTACCTTAGATTTTACAAAAGATTTATGAATTGGAAAGAAATTTTGCAATTTATTCTTGAAATTTTGTTGATTTTTGTATTAGTTCAGATGATAAATAACAATTTGTAACCGTCGAGCATATTCATTCGAAGAAAGCCCTTTGGGCTCAC
>JAKLHB010000387.1 GCA_022710345.1 Planctomycetota bacterium | reverse complement strand
CAAGCCCAGCATTTTATCAAAGGCTTACAAGCCTTGCAACGCCTCTATGGTCTAACCCAGATTTACGCCATGTACCACGCCCAGGCTGGATTTGCCAAAACCGCAGCAGACGCATTGATGCAGCACAATATCATGGTGATTGAATACGCGGAGGCAAAAGCGAAGGCCTAATGTGATTCAGTCTAAGATTGAGCTTTTTCGTAGCAGGGCGGGATTTTTCTATGTTTTATTCATTGAGGGCAAAATTATGATTTTATTTCATGGTACGTTAGAAGAAAATTTGAAAAATATTAAAAAGCATGGAATTTTAGATTATACCTCGGATCAATGGCTCATGGAAATCACAGGTCGAAAATTTTGTTGTGTTAGCCCCCAACCCACATCAGGGGAAGGTGGTAATGCGTCCTATTTTGCTTATGGGTTTGTCAAAACAAAAAACCAGGCGGGTTATCTAGTTGTCTTGGATGTGCCTAGAGAAATACTAAAAAGTAAAATCATTGCAATTTTAGACAACAAGACATTAGATGATTATGTGAAGTTTCATTTTTTTCCTAGGCAAGAATTTCAAGAAATAGGGTATACTTTATTTCAAAAATTGATCGAACACCAACAAAAGGACCGATATTTTCAAAAACTGCCTTTTTCCTGTGAACAAAAAATAGTGGAACCAAAGGATATTCCCTATCAGAAAGACCAGCGAGCTTACTATAAAAAAATACGCGATCAAAGGTTTATGGCTTCCTTGCTCGGACTTCAGATCACTGATGAATTATGGGACCTGATCCAATTGTTTGGCTCTTGGGAAGCTTTCTTTGAATTTCTCAAGATGCATTTTGGCCAAATTTCAACGCTGGATTATGAAGCTTTTCAAGCAAAAGCATGGCAGAATGTAGCTCAATTTTGGACAGAATTTTATCAACGGTTTCCCTTGCCAATCACCCAAGAACGTCAGCAGCATATTCAAGATTGGTTTTCACCCAAATGGCTTCGGTCTCGTCAACTCACTGAACCTACAGAGAATTGCCAAATTTTATGCCAGTCCATAGAGCCAAGCTCTGTTGTGGGTTTTATCAAAATCACAACTCCATCGGGTTTTGCAGAACGATTTCGTAATTTCAGATCCAAAAGTGCTTTTAGCACAGAAGTATGGAAAGAAGTCCATCAACTAATAAAGCAAAAGGATTGAGAAATGGACATACCAAAAATTTCTCTGAGAATCTCCGAAACCTTGAGCGGCCTTGTGCTAGGCGGAATGTTTTGGGGCGTAGAATGGCTAGTCTTTAGCCTAGTCCGATTTTTGGAAACCAGTGTTTTTTTATGGCTCGTCCATTTTCTAAACGGCCTTTTTACCTTATGCACCCTTCTTCTGGCAGCCTATAGTTGCTACAGACGTATCATTTACAAAGGCCGCATGCCAGCCAATCCTGACAAACCCCGACGAAGCGCCCTTCCTAACGCTGTTTTTTTACTCTGCATTATTTTAGTTTCCTGGTATTTTTGGTTTTGATGAGAACGGCCAATGGCATTGTGCTCAATGCCGTTCAGATAAATGCGAAGCGAAGAAGGCCAGCCGGCTGGCAAGTGTAGCTTTTCATTCATTGCTTGCCAGCCCTTACTACGACCTAGTATTTGTTTGATCCCGTTACCTAGTTATCCTACAATCTGAAAAAACATCCATGAAGATACGTTTATTCCATCCATTGATAAGCATTACACGATACCTCAGGCGTATGGAAATGCCCATTCAACGCCTCTTTGCACCTACGTTTCTTGCTTTGTTGAGTGTATTTTTTGAGGGCATTAGCATTGGGCTTTTGATTCCTTTGTTACAAGGACTTTTAGCCAATGATTTTCAATTTGTGCATCAAGTGCCTGTTTTGAAGCATTTCCTAGCCTATTTCCCGCAAGAATGGTTTCAATACCCATTGGGCTGTTTTTTCGTGTTTGTTGGTATTATTTTTGTTAGCACAATTTTAACCAACCTCTTAGCCTATGCCTCGATGCTGAGCATTGCGCAACAAGTGATGTGGTTTGCCAACAAACAACGGCAGATTTTGTTCGCTCGCTATTTGCATTTTGGCAAGCTTTTTATGGATCAAGCAGATCGAGGACACTTAATCCATATCTTGGTCTATTTTTCTCAGCAAATCTCCAATTTCCTAAACACAGCCCAAAAATTTTTCGCCGCTATTTTGCAATTTGTCCTTTATTTTTCTTTGTTGATGCTGATTTCTTGGCCAATCACCTGCTGCATTTTCGTCTTGTTTCCTATTTTGCATGTTGCATTGCGTTGGTTGATCCGCAAAATCGAGCAAACGTCCTATAAATATGTACAAGCACGCAAGGCATTATGGCATCATCTATACAATGTGCTTGAATGCTGGCCATTGATTCAGACTTCCAATATGGTGCAATTGGAAATCGAACATTTCCAAAAATACAGCGATAATGTGCAGGCATGGGATTGGAGCATGGAAAAAAAATGGCGATTCATTGGCCCTTTGCAGCAAATTCTCATCCAGTCTTTTATTTTAGTTTTTGTTTCCATCATGGCATTGCAAATATGGCATGGTCGCATGCAATTGGCAAATTTTTTGGTGTATTTGTATTTGCTCAAAAAACTGGCCAGCTCTCTCGGGATTTGGAGCCAATTGGAAAGCAATTTAGCCCAGCTCAAGGCACCATTAGAAGAAGTGCAACAGATGTTGGCGGATGATAAAAAATACAAAGTTGCGGATGGAACCCTTGAATTTCAAGGGCTAAACACCGAGATTCGGATTCAGAATCTCAATTTTGGGTATAGCGGCGAGCTTGTGTTAAAAAATTTTTGCTGCGTGTTTCCTAAAAGTCAGACCACAGCACTTATTGGCCCTACTGGATGTGGCAAAACAACCCTCATGAGCCTATTGCTTAGGTTTTATGATGTACCGCCGAATACGATTTTGCTCGATGGCGTGGATATTCGCGAATTCAGTCGTGCGTCGCTCTATTCCCACATTGCCTTGGTGAGCCAAAATATTTTTCTATTTCACGACACTCTTCGGATGAATATCCTATATGGAAATGCGAATGTCTCCAATGCTACATTAGATCAGGTAATTCAAGCCTCTCACCTTACAGAATTGGTCAATCGGCTTCCCAATGGGTTAGACAGTGAAATTGGGGATCATGGAGTCCGCCTTTCTGGTGGAGAAAAACAGCGTGTGGCTTTAGCCAGAGCATTGCTACAAAGCAAAGCCGACATCATCATCCTAGATGAGCCAACGAGTTCGTTGGATGGCATAACCCAAGAACAAATCTACCAAAGCATTCGGTCCACATTCCAAAATTGCACTGTTATTTTAATCACCCATGCACATCCTTGTCCATTGGCGCAGCGATATGTAGCAATGCAGGCTGTACAAAGCAAAAGATTGAAACTTTCTGATCAATAGGAGAGAAAAATGCCTAGTATACAAGGATTCCGAATCCAGAATTACAAAGCACTCAAAGACATTACGATAGGCAAATTATGGAATTTAAAAGCAGTTGATCCATTGACTCCATTGACCGCTGTTATTGGTAAAAACGGTGTTGGCAAGAGCACGTTGTTTGATGCTTTTGGATTTTTGCACGATTGTCTTGCTTTTGGTGTTGATGAAGCATGCTATCGTAGCCAAAGGGGAGGTTTTCAGCGAATTGTTTCTGCCGGATGTCAAGAACAAATTCAATTGGAGGTATATTATCTCGAAAATAGCCAAGAACGGCCGATCACCTATGAACTAGCCATAGGAATTGACCAAGACGGACGGCCCTATGTTGCTGCAGAGAAACTCAGGCAATGGAGAAAAAAGAAAAATACTTCTAAAAAAGGCCAGCCATATCTATTTTTGAACCTAGAAAACGGCGAAGGACATGTCTGGTCAGGCGAAGAAAGTCTTGAAGGTGAAACGAAAAATCGTAAGAAAGTCGAATTAACCGACAAGCGTAGGCTAGCGATTGCTACCTTTGGCACCATGAAAGAACACAGCAGGATTGCTAATTTTCGAAATTTTTTAGAAAGATGGTACCTGAGCTATTTTACGCCAGATGCGGCGCGCAGTCTGCCTATGGAAGGACCACAAAAGCATTTATCCATACATGGTGACAATCTAAGCAATGTAGTACAATATCTCGAACGAGAGCATCCCGGACAGTTCAAAGATATTTTGAAAAAAATAGCCAAAAAAATTCCGGGTATCCAAAAAATAGATACCAAACGCACAGATGATGGCCGGCTGCTATTGCGTTTCAACGACAAAGGATTTTGTGATCCTTTTTATGCACAGCAAATGTCAGATGGAACTCTCAAATTGTTTGCGTACATGCTGCTTTTGGAAGATCCAGCACCAGCTCCATTTATTTGTATTGAAG
>JAKLHB010000386.1 GCA_022710345.1 Planctomycetota bacterium | reverse complement strand
AAACCCCAGGCTTTATTCCCAAACCGCTTCGCGGCAAAAAACTTTGCTGCAGTGCAATCTTATACGAGAGTTCTCAAATGGAGCTTGAATTTTTCGCTAAAGATGGCCGCTTCCATAGTTGGCAAGCCCATCTCAGGCAGGATGACCTTCATGCGGGTCGTTTTGAGAATGTCTTTTTCTAGGTCAATGCCAGGCATGATGGATTTCAGCTCCATGCCTTTGGATGTGAGCTCAAACATACCAATTTCTGTGACAAAGAAGACTTTTTGGCCACGCTCTAAGGCTTTTGCACCTGGGAATGTGATTTCATGGACATGTTCTACGAATTTTGGTTCTCCATATTTTAAGATTTTAAGACGATTTTGCTGTATGGCAACCCGGCTGTGGTTCATCCACGTGCTGACAAAAATCACAACCTTGGCATTGCTGCTTAAATCCATAAACCCGCCTGGACCAACATACTGATGAAGGGTCTCTCCTTTTTGAGAGACATTGACATTGCCATTGCTGTCCACTTCCAGCACACCAAACACCGCAGCATCTAGGTTTTGGTAGCACAGCTCAAATACTTGGGGGCTGCTGATGATTTTCCTAGGATGAATGGAAGCACCAAAAAATATGCCTGCAGCCGGCAGGCCGCCGATCACACCACTTTCTGCAAATAAAGTAATCTGGTTAGCTAGCCCGCCTTCATACAAAAGCCTGGAGACTTCTTCTGGCAATCCTGTGCCAATATTCACAAAAGCACCTGGATGGATATGATGCGCCAAAAGATCGGCTGCTATTTTGGCAATCAAACGATGGATTGGGGTACGTTTGGGGGTAAGGCCTAAGATACGGTTGGCCAAACTTACGTGGGCAATGCCTTGGTCCATAGTTTGTTGACTCTGGGTAGTGAAAAAAGACCAATATTTGCGGTGGGGCACAGAACCAGTCTGCTCAGTTTCAGGATCCAAGACAATGGCATCCACCATATCTGGTCCTAAAAAAACATCATCGTACCCAGGCTCTACCAGCAAACCCACATTGACAATCACCAGCCCCCCATTTCTCTTAGCCGCAGCAGCAATTTCCCTACTTTCGCCAATCATGGCGCAATTTTTAATATAAATGTTCCCTTGTGGATCAGCCGCTGGGGCATTCAAGATCGCAACATTGATTTTGGGAAGCTCATACTCCAATTGATGATCTTTAACATGGACGAGTTGCTTTGCTTGAGGGCTAAAGATAGGTGTCCCACGTCCACAGCGTGGGTCTAAAAATGTTTCGATACCGGTGCTGGTTAGCCACGTATATTGGCCTTTACTTTGTGCTGCAAATAAAAGAGCAATAATGCCTTGTGGCAGACAATGGATCTCTAACTGGCCATTTTCGGCCAAAGCTGTCATTTTCCGAAATGTATCAAAGTGGCCGGTGATGAATCTGCTACAAAGGCCAGGACTTGCAAATTCTTCCACAGTGCCTGGCACAATGCCAAAGCCTCCTTGGCCTCCTGTGCTCATCACCGTGAGATTTTTAGGATGCCCTGTTTGCTCAAAACATGTTCGAATGGCTCTGAATACAACCGAAGCTCGTTGGTTTCCAGCAAGACCAGAGGTGGCAATCACGCTGTTATCCTGGATCAATTGGGCTGCATCCCAAGGACTTTTGAATTTAGGATGCTGTGGTGCCTGGCGATGTACATCAAAACTGTTCCAGCATAAACGCCATTTTGCAAAATGAGCCAAGAGCCTTAATTTTTGAAAAAAATTCATACAAATCTCCTAAAACGCTGCATCTGTTTTATAAATAATAGGTTAACAATATGATTGTCTTATTTTTTATAAATTGACAAACATATAGGCGCATTGCTACAATGAACCAAAAATGTTTTCCATGTCAACTGAATTTTTCGGAAAGGCAAAAGCATGGATTCTACGCTTGCTCTCTTTATTGCGATTTCCAGTTTCATTTTCACCTTATATCAATGGCTCGTGCACATGAATAGCCGCCGGCCTCAAATGCGTTTTCTGCGCTTGCAAATGCATGCACTACAATTTAACCACGATTATAAAGATTTTAGAATCTTTTTTGATCCAGAGTTTATTATTGTAAACTTAAGTGAGCTGCCAGATGCCCTCATGGATATGAAGGTGTATTTGCAAATCGCAGGGAAATGGCACGAAGGAACTTGCAATCTTCCACTCGCCCAAAAATTTCCTATTTTTTTGCCTGGCCATGCCTGCGATAAATTCAAAGAAAATTGGTTCTTTTTCTCTTTCCCAGTCTATCCTAGCAAAGAAGAATTAAAAAAAGCAAAGCTTTATGTTGAATTCAGCGATCAATATGACAAGACATATTGCTTAAAGTTTGATTCTAAAGTTGTTGCAAAGACAAAGATCAGTGAACTCCCAGAATTTGAAGAACATGAACACGACTTAGCTACGTTCCGCACACCCTATATCAAACACCTTATTTATAACACAAAGGGCGAGCAACATATTGGGATTTATGACTATGATCGTTATACACGAAGCCGCAGCGGAACTTATTTCACTGCACAAACTTTCAAAATCAAAGCCATGGACTCTCCGGATGCCAGGGTATTGCTAGATTCATACACTGCGGCCAAGCTTTATATAGTCAAAGAAAACGGAATTCCCAATGCAATTGAAATCGAAGAAGAAGGCTCCGCACTGCGAAAAATAGATATCCCACCGGCTTTTATTGCTGAAATCCAAAAATTGGCTTAAGCCAACTTCCCCCAAACTAGCTTGCCACTAAGGCAGGTTAGTTTGGATTTGAAAAAAATTTTTTTTCATAAAATTTCTCTTGACATTTTTCTAAATTAAGGTATAATTTAGCCAACTATACTAGCTCTGCCGTTGTATATAGTACTTGCATTAGAATCAGCGTTAGGGGGGATGGCAGAGCGGCCTATTGCGGCGGTCTTGAAAACCGTTGTCCCTTTGGGACCGTGGGTTCGAATCCTACTCCCCCCGCAGTGTTTTCTGGAGAGATGGCTGAGTGGCCGAAAGCGGCAGATTGCTAATCTGTTAAGGTAAATTTTTGCCTTCGCGGGTTCGAATCCCGCTCTCTCCGCTAAACCATTTCCCAAATTTGGACATCCGAATTTGGGAATTTTTTTTGATTTTGCAGTCTTTTTAGACTTTGCAGTGCAGTCGTCATCTCTAATCTATTTTCTTTTTACTCTTTTCCAATCAATATGTTACTAGTTTTCAAACTAGCAACTTGGGCTAATTTTATGAATGCAGATGCTAAAGCCTCTCCTAACAAAGGCTATTATCATGCAGTTGCTTTTATATCCGATGTTCACGGGAATATAGAAGCATTAGATGCTGTGCTGCAAGATATTGCCAAATTGCAAGTCAATGTAATCTATTGTTTAGGCGATTTAGTAGGATATGGCACAGACCCAGTCGCGGTCATCCGCAAAATCATGGAATTAAAAGAATCTGGGAAATTGGTTGGGATAGTATGTGGCAATCATGACTATGGCGTTGCAACCAAAGATTTTGCTGTGTTTAACAGTGGCGCTCGCTTATCTAACGAATGGACAGTGCAGCAACTAGCCAATACTCCGGAACAAAATTTTTTGAATGAGCTGGCACGTGAGCCGCTTTATAAAGAAATAGGTAGATTTCGATTGGTGCATGGAACCTTGAACCCACCGCCAGAACAATGGGAATATCTACGTAGCAAAAATGCTGCACAAAATTTTGTAGAGCGAGCCATGGTTTTTGTTGGGCATTCTCATAGTCCAGCTTTATATTCTAAGTATTCTAGTGGCAAGGATTGGAATCCTATTGAATTATTTGCAAACGAAGGCTTTTCTTTTTTCCCTAAACCTAAAAACATTCCAATGCAAATAGGCAAATCCTATAGCCAATATCGGTTGCAAGTGCCGCATTCTTTTCCAACTTTAATTATCAATCCAGGTTCTGTAGGACAGCCCAGGGATGACAATCCTCACGCTCGATATGTTGTTTATGTGACTACAGACTATAATAGTTTCCTAGAATACCGACAAGTTGGGTATGATGTAGAAACCAGTGTGCAAAAATTAAATCAGCGCAGGCTTGCCTGTGATATGGTGTTAGCCACTCGTCTTTGCACAGGCGGAAGCACCAAGTTTGATGAAATGCACGCTAAACCAAGTTGGTTTCCAGAATTTTGTGCTCCAGAAGGGGCACAAACTATGGTCCGAATTCACATCCCTACTATGCAACAAGAGATAGACAATCCCGAAGCAGCTACATCCACTCCTACACCTAGCTCTGAAGTAGAGCCATCCACATTGCCCACTATAACATCTGGAGTAGAGCCATCCACATCCACATTGCCTATTATGACACCTGAAGTAGATATATCCACATTGCCTACTATTTCGCC
>JAKLHB010000385.1 GCA_022710345.1 Planctomycetota bacterium | reverse complement strand
CGATCCTGAGCAACGCATTGCATTAGAAAAACTGGTAGAGCAACTGGAAAATATATGGATTACCTATAACGATGAATTATTAGCCGAACCCACATTTGCCAAAACTGGTAAGTTCAAAAATGATAAAGAACTAAAGCTTTGGCAAGAAAAAGTGGAATATGCCAAAAAAATGCACAAGAAAATATCTCCCGGGATCGAACATATCATTCAACAGATTACAGACCAACGCAATGCGATCAATCTGAAAGAAGAACCAAGCCTCATTGACATACTCGAGACCATCTACGTATGGCGGCCTAAAGATTCCCAGGCTCAGAGTTTCCGGTTCCGTTGTCCAAATTGCACCAGAAAGTTGCAACTACCAGCAAGCAAAGTCGGCAAAAATATTCGTTGCCCCAATTGCCAGCAACGGCTTATTGCAAAATATAAAGATTGACCTCACCAAATTTTTGCTGGAGAAAGCGTGATGATTCGAATTGTTCATACCGCAGATTGGCATGTTGGCAAATCCCTCAAAGGAAAACACCGTAGCCATGAATATCGCTCTGTATTACAAGAGCTAAAAGAATTTTTGCAGCAAAAATCTATTGATTTTTTAATCATTGCCGGCGATATTTTTGATTCCTCTGCTCCTTCTGCAGAATCCGAGGAGATTGTTTATCATTTCTTTCATGAAGTACTTGAGATTGGAATTCAAGTCCTGGTCATTGCTGGCAATCATGATAGTGGCCTACGCTTCGAAGCTATTTCCCATTTGGTTAAGCAAGCAGGCATCCGTATGAAAGGACTCTGGACCGCTACATCAGACGAAAAAACAGCCATTGATGTGCTATTGACAAGCAAAGAAAATGACCAGGTCCAAATATTTTTGCTTCCATTTATTCCAGAAAACGTCTTTGTACGAGCAGATGATCTGGTGCATGCTGAAAAATCGCCCACAGGCATCTATTCCAAGCAAATCGGCGAAATATTTAAACAACTTCAATCCAAGCTAATCCCTCAAGCAGCGCATATTGCAGTCGCTCATTTGATGATGCATGGCGCACGGCCTGGCGGAGATGAACGCCGACTGTATTTAGGAGATAACTACGCTGTTCATCCAAATGAAATTCCGGATTGGCTTGATTACCTTGCACTAGGCCATGTGCATCTCCAGCAACAAATCCCAGGATCATGCCCGATTTATTATTGTGGATCCCCCTTGCAGATGGATTTTGGCGAAAGCCAGGCTATTAAAGGATTCCTCTATCTGGAGATTCAGCCCGGCCAAAAAGCAAATCCTCAATTTATTGAGCTAGAACACGCTAAAAAACTGATTGCCTTGACCGGCAATTGGGACGAAATTGTCACCCTATCTCAACATAATCCTGAAATTCAAGATGCATATCTGAAAATTACAGTAGCCACAGATGCAAGCACCATGGGCTTATCTCTGCAATTAAAAAAAATGTTTCCGAATGCCATTGATATTCGCCGCGAATATTCTCCTCAGCCTAGCGCCAGCCCTAGTGCAATGCCTTCTCAAGATTGGCTACCTAAGCTATATCAAGAATATCATTTACGTGAATATCAAGCATCTGCATCCCAGGCAACTATGGAAGAATTCCAAACTTTATACGAAAAGAAAAGAAAATAACCAAACATTTTCGAGAATGATTACGTATTTTATAATATACACAAGCAATCTCCTACTTTCCTTCCATCAATATTCATCGACGACCGAGAAACCCCGGGGGCGGGGTTTTTTTTATTGATTTTTAAATTTTATCATGTTAAGCTATTGCTACTTGAGGTATTCTTTTCTATACAGCGATGCGTTGAAGTTCAGCAATCATTGTATAAGTATAAGTTTAGCAAATGGTTCAGGTGTTATTAGGTAGTCATCGTAAACCTAGAAAGATTCTTAGGCCATGATGCTATGATTTTCTAGCATTCCTAGGCCAAGAAAAAAAACCATGGCTCAAATCCTAGTGATTGAAGACGAGATCCATGCTTTAAATTTAGTATGCTCAATTTTGGAACGAAAGGGATATTCAACCCACGCTACTACAACTGGCCAAGATGGTATCTTATATTGCCAATCCCATCCAGAACTCAAAGCTGTTATTCTTGATTTTAACTTAAATGATATTTGTGGGACTGCCGTCATTCAAGCCATTCGTAGCAAGAATTTGCAGTTGCCTATTGTGATTACCACGGGATATGGAGATGATCCTGATGTACAAGCATGCTTGAAAATTCCTAATGTCTGCCTATTGCATAAACCTTATGAAATAAAAGTGCTTCTTAAATTGGTTCACGATTTAATTTCTTTAGAATTTTGAGAAAGGCATTGAATATGCAAATCCGCACGTATTGTAGTATTTTATTCATTTTAGCAACTTGTTCTTGTATCTTTGCAGAAGCCTGGCAACAAATCACACCCAATGGAACGGATAATCCTCCTCAATTACAAGGCCATAGTATGGTCGTGATCAATAACCAAATTTACCTTTATGGTGGTATTGATCCTGATGGAAATCAACAAAACAACATCTATATTTTTGACCAGGGCCTAAACCAATGGATCAAACGTACTCCTCAGGCAGCCTCTGGTACCTTCCGTCCCCGTCATGGCCATGTTTGTTTAGTATATAATGGAGAAATGTGGATTTTTTATGGCTATAACGAAGATGAAGGCGAGCTTGATGAAATTTGGGTCTATACGCCTAGCACCAACACGTGCCGCAAAATAGACGACCCTACCACCAGACCATCTGCGCGCATGGATCATCGAATGGTAGTGCTGGATACTTCAGCTTATTTAGTGGGCGGTAGAAATTACAACGGCACATTTGCAGAAGGCCAACTCTGGGAATACGATTTTGCGGATAATGAATGGACATCGAGCATTGGGATTGATCAACGCTACAATCATCAAATGGCTGTGGTAGATGAAAAAATCTATGTGTTTTCTGGTCAAGGAACCAGCGGGCTTTTGAATGATTTTAGAGTTTATGATCCAGAGACCAAAGGCTGGAGCACAATCACTCCGACCAATCCTATCAATAGCAGATCCGGTGCTGCTGTGGTGGCAGATTCTGATGGAATTTGGATCATGGGCGGATATGTAAATGATCGTGCGGACCAGAGTGATGAACATTGGTTTTATGATGTAGATACACAGACATGGGAAGAAAAAGAAGCAGGGTTTGTGGTTGAACAAGCGCAGGCTGTTGTTGTCACGAATTCTCAGGCTACATTCCAATATTACCTCTTTGGCGGCCTTGATGACGATGGCACACTCCTGGATGAATTATGGAAATATGATGCGGCCAGTGATGATGGCGATGATGACGATGATGACGATGATGGCGATGATGACGATGATGGGAGTAACCATCTCTCATGTGGAGCAACTGGGATTGAAATACTCCTGCTTGTGTTGTGTTTATGTTGGCGTAAACTATAAGGCAATTTAGCATGTGGCACCTTTTCATCCAATTTATTGAGCAAGTACCGCCTCCTGAGCTTAATTCTCCTTTGATTAATTCTATTCAAAACCCACTTCAAAATTTGCTAGAAAAAGCCCATATTGCAGATATATGGGCTTTTTTTGAAAAACAATCAGACCAAAATTGGGTTTGTTTAAACCCACCAACAGTGTCCTATCCCTGGCAGGATATTGGCCAAAGGCTCGATGAATTTTACTCCATCCAAGGGACCTCAAAAGTTTCACTTACATTTACACCTGGAATGATTCTGCATGTTGAAAAAAAAGGCGTATTTACCAAAAATAACCGAGAATTTTTGCTTGTATTGCAGTCTTTGCTTAAGCTATTGCATCGTTGGAATAGCAATATCCAGCCGGCAACGCAAGTACCAAACGCCGATCGCGGCCCTTCTCCAACTCAAGTAATCCCAGCAGAACTTAAACAGACGTGCATATCCAGAGAAAACTTACAATTCAAATATCCTGAAATCATCGGAGAAAGCCCACAAATTTTAGAAGTTTTGCAAATGTTGGACAAAGTGGCACAAAGTGAAGTGCCTGTGTTGATCCAAGGCGAAAGCGGCACTGGCAAAGAATTGATTGCCCGCGCAATCCATCAAAATAGCCGACGCTCCGGCCGTCCATTCATCAGTGAAAATTGCGCAGCAATTACCGAAACACTGCTGGAAAGCGAATTATTCGGCTATGTGAAAGGAGCGTTCACAGGAGCCACGCAAAACAAAGACGGGCTATTTGAATTGGCCAATCATGGCACATTATTTTTAGACGAAGTGGGAGATATGAGCCTAGCCATGCAAAAAAAATTGCTTCGCGCTTTGCAAAATGGAGAAATTCGGCCTGTAGGTGGCAAGCAAATTAAAAAAGTAGATGTTCGCATTATCACGGCCACCAATAAAAATCT
>JAKLHB010000384.1 GCA_022710345.1 Planctomycetota bacterium | reverse complement strand
CTTGTTTATTTTGGCTGTCTGGCAGGTGCCTGTTCGTAACGGCGTAGGATTTCCTCATAGTTTTGCAGTGCTTCATCAAGAGTGAAACCAAACAAGGCATATAAGCTGACTGACTTATATGCCTTGACACAATCATTGATTGTCTTCTGCTTGTTTATTTTGGCTGTCTGGCAGGTGCCTGTTCGTAACGGCGTAGGATTTCCTCATAGTTTTGCAGTGCTTCATCGTAATATTTTTTTACCCACTTTTGTTTTTCTTCTTGCCAGGGTTGGATACTTGGTGTAGCTGGTGCTTTTTGCTGTTTTGCCTCTTCTGCTGCAAGTAATTCTTCATAATTGCGCAATGCTTCGTTGAGATATTCATATTTTTGTCGGGTTTGTTCTTCTGTTAATTCAGGCCAAGTATTTTCGCTATTCCCTTGCCAAGCAGCTTGTTGTAAAATTTCATCATAATTTGTAAGCGCTTCTTTTGCGTATTCTTTAGTTTTTTGTGCTGCAGGGTCTGGTTTTTGCTCTGGAGTTTTATAGAATGATGGATCAGGTACTTTGGTTTTCGCTTTTTGCTGATCAGCATTTTGCAGGATTTCTTCGTATGTATCTAATGCTTGTTTGAGATATTGGGCTTTCTCTTTTTTTTGAGCTTCGGTTAATTTTTCTTCTGGCAACTGAATATCCGGGACCACTGGAGCCACCGGTTCGGGTGGCACTATCTCATCAGGCCGGGCCTCAGGTTGTGGCTGCGGAGCAGCGGGAGGCTGAGCAGGTTGTGGCTGCGGAGCAACGGGAGCAGCGGGAGTTTCGGCCTCTGGCTCGATCGTAGGTAAACTTGGCTCTGGTTCAGCAAAGATTGGCATAATAATAGCCATGAGCATAGCAAAAAATCCAGTTGTCAAACCTTTGTATATCTGAAACGGTCTCATTTTTTCTCTCCTAGCTTGCAAAATAGTGTTGCCGCTTTGGAATTCTATTTTATAATTATAGCACATTTTAGGCCTTGTTTCCATTTGAATTGAAAAATCATGGAGTAAGCTATGCATTTAATTAAACGCTATTCCAATCGTAAGTTATATGATACATTGACAAAATCCTACATTACTTTGGAAAATATTGCACAATTAGTTCGTGCAGGAGATGGTGTGCAGGTTTTAGAAAATGACACTGGGGAAGATATCACAGCAGTGGTATTGGCCCAAATTATCACAGAGGAGACGCGAAAGAATAAAGCGTACGCACCGTCGGTGTTTGTGAACATGATCCAAAAAAGCGGTGGTTTTATGTGGGATCGAGTCCGAAAAATTGCGCAAACGGTTGGAGAAACAGCATATTCTTTGGAAGAAGAAATTGAGCAAAAAATTCGTCGCCTGGTTTCCTCTGGAAAGATTAGCTCAGAAGAAGGGCAAGCATTGCAACATGAGTTGCAACATGAAGTTCAAAAATACCGTAATAAATATCTCCAAAAGTGGGAAACTTATCTAGAAGCCAGCTTACAAAGCATGCTGCAAAAATTAAGCATTCCCACCAAATCTGATGTTGCAAAATTGACTCAAATTATTTCTACCTTGGAACAGCGCATTGCAGAGCTTTCTCAAGGTAATCCCCCACAACCTTCTGGTAATACTCCCCAACTCCCAGAACATCCTGAAATCCAGCAAGCATCAGCAGCACCACAAGTACCCTCTACACCGGAAGTATCCCAAGCAACGCCGACATCAAAAACAGAAGCAACACACACAGCCGAAGTACCACAAGTCTTGCACGCAGAGCAACACTCACCTGAAGAATCAAAGAAACCGGATGACCCAACAAAGCCGGCTGACACTCAAAGTTAAACAGTTTTTAGCCCAAATTTTGTAAAAAAAAACAATTCAGGCTTGCATTTCCCAAAATTTTCCTTAAAATTAAAGAGTCGAATCCATAACCATTGTCATAAGGTAAAAGGAACAAATTATGGTTACATTTACGAATAAAATTGGAGCTACCTGTGAGCTTGGGATAAACCGTGTTGTTCTAACTCCTGGTGCCAGTTCCTGCTGTGGCAGTGGGTGTTGCTGCACTTCTTGCTGCAGTTGGTAGAGCTTTTGCCAAATACGAAGGTCCTCAAGCTTTGAAATTGATATAGGTTTTTAGTTTATTCCCATTGGCTTTTACTAAAGGAACAAATTATGGTTACATTCACAAACAAAATCGGAGCTACCTGCGAACTTGGTGTCAATCGTATTGTTCTAACTCCTGGTGCTAGTTCCTGCTGTGGCAGTGGATGTTGCTGCAGTTCTTGTTGCAGTTGGTAGAGTTTTTCGCCAAAATACAGAAGCCTTAAGGCTTCTGTATTTCTTTTGGCAAGGAGCAAGTTGTGGCATTTAGTTTATATGTTACCTCTGGCTGTAATCTAAACTGCCGATATTGTTTTAATTGGGAAAATGCGATTCCTACGGCTCATCATCAGTTGGACTATTCGACGATCCAAGAAATTCTTCGTGCAGGCCGAGCAGGGGGGCACCGCTATTTGACCCTCACAGGTGGGGAACCATTCATTCATCCTGAAATTTCGCGTATCATTGCCACTGCGCATGAGCTTGGATATTGGATTACGATTCTAACAAATGGTATTTTAGTAACTGATGCAATGTTGGCTGCTTTAGCCGCGATCCCTCAAATTCGGATTCGAGTGAGTTTAGAAGGAGCTACAGCAGGAACTCATGAATACTTTCGAGGCCCAAATACTTTTTCAAAGGCCATTGGAAATATTCAAAAGCTGATTCGTGCGGGCATTTGGGTTGGCATTGGTTTTACTGTCTATGATGAAAATATGCATGAAATACCAGCCATGATTCAGCTCGCTTCAGAGTTAGGCTGTTTTTTTGTCCGCTTTTCACCTGTAGTTCGGATTATGAAAGGCAAGCAAGCCTTATCCAATGTTGCATTATATGAAAAAGCACTCTTATCCATCCTGCAAACCCAGTTGCAAATGCGCGATAAACTTTTGCTGCCCATCGCAGAACAAGCCCAATTTTCTCTTCCAATGGAGGCATTGACCACCAAACAGTGTGAAGCAGGCTGTAACTTCTTTGCGATCAATCCAGAAAAAATCATACTCCCTTGTCCTTTAATTCGTTCTATTCCTACAGTATTTCGTAAACAATTTGAGGGAAAAGATGATTTCCGCATTGTTGCGCAGGCCATGGAAAAATTCTTTGCCGAACTTCGGCCAAAGTTACGAGGTGTATGCGGCCATTGCGAGCACAAAACAACTTGCTCAAGCGGTTGCCTGGCCGAAAAACTTTCCTTTGATCTTGCTGTAGAAGACGAACAGCCTATATGTATGAAAAGAATGATCGCTAAGTTAAGCCAGCAATTCTCGGTGGATGATTTTGAATTGCTGCAAAAGGCGTGGACCAGTCAATTGAGCTATAGTATGGAAGATCGTAGAGATATAGGAAAAATTTGTTACCGCCAATCCCCTTTGTGGTCGGTGTGGCTAAAAGCACCTGGGTCGCAACGTAGGGGCTGACGGTTGAAAGCGAGGGAGGCTATGAGCGAGTATTTGAAAAATCAACCAATTCCGCTTCCGCTTTTTTATCGAATGGTATTTATCATTGATTTTTTAGTAGCTCTGTTATATGCTTCTATACTTGGATATATGATCTATCAAGCATATCCTCAAGTAGGTAATGTCTTTACAAAAGAAAAGACCGAAATTTGGATTGTGACGGCTGTTATTTTGGTTGGGCTTTTTGCTGATTTTGGCCTCATGCGAGGCAAAGTCCCTGCAATCATTCCAGGATACCTGAATTTCCTGATCTCAGCCGCATACATTTTCTGGTACTTTCAGCAACCCAGCGAAATTTGGAAAACCATGCCTGAGGTTTTTCCGCTTTTAGCCCGTTTTGCGGCCATGGAAAAACTACAGGTTGGATTAGCCCGCGGTGGTTTTTGCGCTCTATACCTAATTGCTATCTTAAAATTGCAGCAAAGTTACGAATTTAATAAGCAAAACCAAGTAGAAGCCCAACGCAGGGATAAAGCCAAAGAAGGCATGGGCGGATCTGGGACAATGGGACGAGATTTTACACCAGTCACGCCTGGCAGTGATCCAACTGCTACACCAGTTTCCATCCATGAATTCGAGGAACGGCCACGTCATGGCTGTCTCAAGGTGATCTTTTTCCTGATCCTGCTTTGGGTTGCGCTGCTTGCAGGTGTTTATTTCCTAGATCAAGATACCTGGAATAAAGTTTACCCAGAAGCTGAAAAATACGCAAAAATAGCCATCCAAAAAGTGCAAGAATTTATTAACAAAAAATCCGAAGTAGGGCCTGCTGAACCTAAAGAGCCAGAGACACCTGAAACAACAGATGTAAAACCCGATGAGCCACAGAAACCCGATGAGCCACAAAAACCC
>JAKLHB010000383.1 GCA_022710345.1 Planctomycetota bacterium | reverse complement strand
TATTACCAAAACTCAACTCTTTTTTTACAAAATTTTGAAAAATAAGAATTTTTGGCCTTTAGCCTGCGGAATGTAGGTTTTAATCCCAGCCAATACACTTTCCACATACCTGCGATGGTCTAAAAGTGGGGCAAGAGATGCCCAACTTTTTTCACTCATGCGGTTGCCTTCATCTAAGATGCATATTCCACCAGTGAGCATTGCGCTCACAACAGGGCTTGCGTGATAAGAAATATGGCCGGCTTCAGATAAAACCGGGGTAATAATCAGATCTTCTGGTCTTGTATCCATGGTGCATTGATAGATATAAGCCGGTTTCTGGAGCTTTTTGGCTGCTGCCATTGCCAAAGTTGTTTTTCCAACACCAGGTTTGCCAATCAAACGAGGGCACAATGGCACATCCCGCTTGTCAACCACAAGCCAACATGCCAAAAGTCGTTCCATAATTTCATGTTGGCCAATCCATTCAATTTTGCTGGTATCGGGATGGCTTAGCATTAACTCTACGCCATCAATTGTTACTTTATCCATACTTTTTGAATGCCTTATAGCATTCCCTTTATTTTAAAAATCTTAGAAAATTAAAATAATCTAATTTTTCTATAATTCTAAGTTTTCTTGGGAGAAATGGTAATCTAATTTTTTTTGATTCCTAGCATATCCAAACAACGTTGCAGGCCTTCCAAAAAGAGGTTTTGACTGGTAAATTGTACACCTTGTTTGGCAAGCATATTCTTCATTCTTGCAATGATTTCCA
Source organism: Planctomycetota bacterium (assembly GCA_022710345.1). Lineage (GTDB taxonomy): Bacteria > Planctomycetota > Uabimicrobiia > Uabimicrobiales > JABWCH01 > JAKLHB01. Next base: position 3,683 of record JAKLHB010000383.1, on the reverse strand, counting down.
TGGCCAGGCCAAAGTTTTTTTGATGGTAATATTGCCTGGCTAATTCTAAATTCGAAGCAAGGGCTGCTTCCATCTGCCCAGTTTTTTCATAGATGGCGGATAGCTCTTGTCGAGCTGCATTGTAGTTTGGAAAACGGTCTAATAGATTCTTCAGTTCTTCAATCTTTTCTTCCACAGAGATGAGTTTTTTCTTATCCTTGAAATCAAGCAATTGAAATTGAGCATCCAAACGTAAGCGAAAATCATCAGGATCCAAAGGCAAGAATATATAGTCATTCACTGGAATGTATAAAACTTCAATTAAATCATCACATAGTCCCTGATTGGTGATGAAAAGCAAGGGGATATGCAAAGTGCCAGGGTATTTCTTAAGGGTTTGACAAATCTCTACGCTGCGTTGTCCTAAAATGGCATGATCTACTAAAATTAAAGCGGGCAATCGTTCTTTAATAGCCTCCATGGTAGCATTGAGGTCTTTTGCAATCCGAAATTCCAGGTCGCCTTTACCATAAGCTTCTTGGTATAAAGAAATCCTCTCTTCTGAACCAATCAACAAAATATCTTTGGCCATATTCCATTCCTCCATGTCTTCTAAATTTCACGAATCCTGCATAACCTGTCCAACGCTTCTGTTAAAAGTCTTTTAGGACAAGCAAAGTTTAAGCGATAGAAACAATTGCCTTCAATTCCAAATTTAAGTCCATCTTCCAAGCCTAGATTTGCTTTTTCAATTAAAAATTGCTTGAGTTGAGCATGCGTCAAGCCAAACTTTGAAAAATCCAGCCAAGCTAAAAATGTTCCTTCAGGCTCTGTGCATTGAATTTGTGGCAAATATTGGTTTAAGTATTGCTGCAAATAAACCCGATTTTGTCCTAAATAAACTAGGACGGCATCAAGCCATTCTGCTCCATGACGATAAGCAGCTTCCCCTGCAATTAGGGAAAGAATATTCGTACACTGTACAGCATTTTGCTGCAAGATTTTCGCAAATGCAGCGCGTAGTTTAGGATCTTGAACCACCACAGTTGCATTTTGCATACTTGGGATATTGAATGTCTTACTTGGTGAAATGCACGTGAGCATGATTCTCTGGCTTTGGGCACTTATAGATGCGGTGGGTATATGATGAAATCCTGGATAGACAATATCACAGTGAATTTCATCGGATAATAAGATGACATCATGCTGTAAGCATAGAGCAATCAAGGCTTCTAGTTCATTGGCTTCCCAAACTCTGCCAACAGGATTATGGGGGCTACAAAACAAAATCAATTTCACATTGCCTATTTTGGCTTTTAAATCTGCAAAGTCAAGTGTATATCTACTATTTTTTTTCACCAGGCTACTGGCTACCACAATCCGGCCATTTTGCTCCACAGCATGATAAAAAGGCCGATAAATTGGGCTAAATAGCAATACTTTATCCCCAGGCTTGGTGAATGCTTGGACTGCATAATACAGAGCTGGAACAACACCAGGCGTTTCCAAAATCCACTCTGGTTCCATAGTCCAATCATGCCGTTTTTGATACCACTCAATCATTGCTTGATTATAGGTCGTGGGTCGAATGCTATACCCAAAGATTGGATGTTCTAATCGTTTTTGCAATGCATGGATGATTGGTGGCGCGACTGCAAAATCCATGTCAGCCACCCATAAAGGAAGCACATCTTTGCCAAATAATTCTTGCCGTGCATCCCATTTATATGACCACGTATGCTGCCGCTCAATGATTGTATCAAAGTCGTATGCCACAACAGTCTCCTAATCAATCGCTTGATCCAGTTGGGATAACAGATAATCTAAGTGCTAGTTAGCTTCTTTGTAAGAAGTAATTTAGAGAAGATTATATCTTTTTTTTATGGAAAAGAAAGAAAATTATGTGCATCAATTTATGTTCTTTCTTCAAAAGCTGCGTTATCATTTTGCATTAAAAGCTGCGTTATCATTTTGCATTGAATTATATTATGGCATCCATGTCAATTCTGCCTGGGCAAAAGGGGCCATGTTCCCTTTGAGTTTTAAGCATTGAGCAAAGTAATATTTGGCTTGTGCCATATCGTCGGAAATGTGCCACATTCCAGCATAAAAATAATATTTGGCCAATCCAAAAGAAGGTTGTTGTGGATCTAATGATTGTATCCAAGCATCTTGTTTTTGTGCAAAAGCACGGAGTTGTTCTTCGGTGATTTTGTTATGATAATAGGCTAGTATTTGCCAAGGTAAGGCTTTAGCTTCTTTATTGGCTGCTGCTAGTTTTTGTTCGGGTGTTATTGGCTCTACTTCGTCTTTGGGCTTTGGCAATTGTGCCAATACCTTTGCATAAGCTGGCTCTTGAGCTAATTCAGCCAAGGTAGCTTGGAGTGCTTGGGTTTGACGGAGTCGTTTTTGATTGGCTAAAATCAAAGCATAGCGCACAGGGTCATGCCCCAAGGCGGCTGGCTCTTGGAGAATGGTCAAAGCGCGTTCAAATTCTTTGCTCCGAATACAGGAAGCATAAAGAGCAATAACATCTTCTGAAGCAAGTTCAAAAAAATGGCCACCCAGGCTTTGGAATTGAAGTAAGCGATATTGGGCAATTGGATCATTATGGTTGGGAGAATCCAATGTCCCGGCAAACTGAATCGCAGATTGCAGAACATGGTTTCTTAGCTCGGTTCGAATTTGTTTTGCAAGGATAGAGTCTTGATCAGAACATTGTTGAGCCATGAGCACTGCACTGTCGAAGTTTCCTGCAGATTGGTATAAACAGCAAAGTTTGATGCTTCGTTCAGTTTCAATGGAGATATTTTGAAGGATCGCTAAATGGTTTGGAAACGAAGCCGGTAGATAATATCCTGAATGTCCAAATGGATTCATTTGATTGGGCTTTACATCGAGCTTATGATATTGAATTAAAGGAAGATATGGTGTATAAGGAGCGGCCGAAATATTCCATACACGAATGGTCTTGTCTGCACTTCCAGAAATAAGGAATTTTCCATCCGGGCTATACGCGACTGTGTTGATGCCATGGTCATGGCCTTGAAGCAAGAGGATCTGCTTTTGCGTATGCACGTCCCATACACGTATGGATGTATCCGCACTTCCAGAGGCAAGAAAATCGCCATTCGGGCCATACGCAATGCTGAAAACATCGCCTTCGTGCCCTTGAATCACAGTAACTTGTTTTTGCGTATGTACATCCCATATACGTATGGTTTTATCATAGCTTCCAGAGGCAAGAAACTTACCATCCGGACTATACGCGATGCTATTGACATTGTCTGTATGACCTTGGAGTAAAGCAAGCTGATTGCCTGTGTCCACATCCCATATACGTATGGTCTTATCCGTACTTCCAGAGGCAAGGTACTTGCCATCTGGGCTATACGCCACACTGGTCACACCATATTCATGGCCATGCAGCAAGGCGAATTGTTTTCCCGTAGCAATGTCCCAAATACGGATGCATTTATCCAAACTTGCGGATGCAAGGAATTTACCATCTGGGCTATAGGCTATATTCGTGATGCTTCCTTGATATTCCTGTACCAAGGACAATTGACTTCCTGTCTCCATATCCCATATACGCATGGTTGTATCATCACTTGCAGATGCGAGAAATTTACCATTTGGGCTACATGCTACTGCAGTGACTTCATACTTGTGACCATGAAGCAGTAACGCTCGTTGGTTTTCGA
>JAKLHB010000382.1 GCA_022710345.1 Planctomycetota bacterium | reverse complement strand
GATTCGGATTCTTGCAGTAGATGATTCTTTAGTAACACTCAAAATCTTAAAAAAGACCCTCAAGGAAACAGAGTTTGAGGTTGTGGCAGAAGTTACTTCTGGACGCGAAGCCTTGGATAAATATAACGAACTACATCCGGATTTGGTCCTACTCGATATTATTATGCCTGAATTAGACGGCATCCAAACTCTTGAGCACATCATGCATGCAGATTCCAGAGCCAAAGTGGTGATGGTTTCTTCCATGGGACTCAAAGACAAAGTCATGGAATCCCTTGAAAAGGGGGCCAAAAATTTTGTGATGAAGCCTTATGAGAAGAGCACCCTTGTCGAAGTCCTAAAAAAAGTATATGACAGCTAAATCGGGCAAAGGAGAGAGGAGATGTCCGTCAAATTTTTTGGCCAATATCTGTTGGAACAAGGGAAAATTATTAAGGAAGAATTACTGGATGCGCTGGAATTCCAGAAAAAAGTCAATGCAAAATTAGGTACTATTGCATTGGATGCTGGATATCTTACGGCCGAACAAGTTGAACGTATCCATAGCGAGCAGCAGCGTACAGACAAGCTTTTTGGCGAAATTGCCATTGGTTTAAACTACCTCACTCCAGAGCAATTGGAAGAACTGCTTATTATCCAAAAAAATGAGCGTATTTCATTAGGTGACGCTCTTATCCAAAAAGGATATTTGACATTAAGCGAATTGGAAGAAGTTTTGAAAGAATTTAAACGTTCTCAAGAAGTCTTCATCCAAAAAGCCAAATTTGGCATTGTCAAAAGCACACACCCAGAATTTACCGAATCATTTATTGATTTAACGATCAAATTCTTACGCCGGCTTACAGATATTGAGGTAGAAGTGATCGCATCCCATAACAATCCTGAAAAAATCGCACCATACATTTGGAATGTCTACCAAAACTTTTTTGGGGATACAGTTGGGTTCTACATGCTCTCGTTGCATGAAAAATCATTCCTACAAATTGCCTCTGGAATAGCGCAAGAAAAATTGCGTGAAATAGATGACTTTGCCAAAGATGGGGTGAAAGAATTTATCAATACTTTAGTCGGCAATACCGCTGCTCGATTAAGCCAGCATGGCATTAAAATAGACCTCAAACCGCCGAATATTGCACCGTCTTTGGGATTACTTCAAATCCCACCAGAAGTCATAGAAACTGTTTCCGTCACCCTTGCTTCCTCTCAATATGAAATGCAAATGTCGCTTTTATACTCAGCTATCAATGCTAAGAAAAAATAAAAAAAAAGCCTGCGGCCTTATTTGCAAAGTCGCAGGTTTTTTGAATTTAGGAAAAAGATTGGGGGCTTGCCAGAATGTGGAATATCCTACAAGGCTGCTCTTACCATTTAATTTTGCTCCACAATGCACCCAATTTTTGGAAGTTAGAAAATTTTCCGACCCATACAAGATTTTTAGCAAAAACAAATTATCTTCTTTATACAGATGCACAAAATCATCCTTTCCTGTTTCCTTATGAGCAAAAACAATATGGAAGCGACCAAACAAACATAGTTGGGCAAATATACTATCCATGGAAAACTTTAGCACAGGCATTGCATCAGCTTGATAATCAATGGGAAATGAAAGGTAAATTAACGCTAGCATTTTGTCCAAGATTCTTAAGTCCAGAGGAATTTCAATATTTAGAAAATTTACAGCCAGTGCTATACCGCCTCACCCCTTATCCGTATGGACATGTTGCGGCTGTAGAACGATGGGTAAAATTGCGAAAGCCAGATGAATTTCCTATTCTTTCAGATTGGTTATACCAGACCCGATATTTAACATTTCATCATACTTTTTTACCCCAACGAGTCTTTGTAGCTCATTCAGTAGATGGGAAGTTCTTAACTCAAGGTCAACAAAAGCATTGGACAATTTTAGCAAAAGAAAACTGCGATTATCTCACCCCAAATATCATTGCCCAATTTCACCGCGATCATTGGAAATTCCATGGCGAATTGGTCATTCATTTTCATGGAGTAGATTCTCTGGAACAAGAACAAGACATTGTCCAATTTTTATTCACAAACCAGAATTTTTGTGGAGTAAGTACCTAACTGGCCTGCAACGAATTCGTTGAATTTGTCAGGCATCATTGTAAAGGCAATCTATGCTCAAAAAACAAACTTTATGGATTGGTGGCATTGTGCTGGGGACCTGGCTATTGGCTTGGGTAATCTTTCTTCGTCCATATCATCGGGATATTTCCAATTTCCAGCAAAAAATGAAGCTCCTGCATGCAAATATATCAGGCTTATACCAAAGCGAGTATCCACCATATCCAAAATTATTGGACCAGTTGGAAGAGCAAAATAAAACGTTGCTGAACCAATTGCAAAGTTTTGTGGAAAATTTGAATATACCCCTCAAAGAACGCTATCCAACTAGCGTAGTCGAATTTCGAGGGCAATGGGATGAGCAACTTCGTCAAATTCGGCAACAAGCCAATAGCATAGGCATTGCTGTAGAAGAGAAATTGGGATTTTCGCAAGCATTGCCCAGCAACATTTCAGAACCATATTGGATCGCTGAGGATTTGGGCATTGCTATCTTGCAACAATTGTTGGAATTAGCTACTACGCAAAAAGAATTGAAAAAAATTAACCAATTAAATTTTTTGGACTTAGAACAAGCACCAATGGCTACACAACCTTTTCTACGTCAATTTAAACTAGAAATCGTGTTTGAAAGTAGCCCTGCTTTTGTCCCATTCTTTTTACAAAGCATTTCCAAACCATCCAACAGACTTCCTTATCTAACAGTTTCTGAAATGACAATGACAATAGGAAGTCAAGCAGACACTATAAGCACAAAGTGCATTTTAGCAGGATTGATCATCAATCCTACAGGTAAGCTTGAAGCCAAGCCTTTGGACTCAAGCAGCGGTCCTCAGTCTGTCCCAATTTGGGAAAAATGATAAGGTTTTGTATGAAAAAAAGTTGGATCATTGTATTTTACTACATCGCTACATTCATCCATGGATGGGCAATCCCTGCTCAAGTCCTTACATTAGAAAATGTTTGGTATACCGGTGAGTTGAGCAACATCCTTGAAGCACCACAACCTACCCTGGTAATGAAGACCAAAGCAGGTGTACAAAATTTATCTTGCCTGGATATTGTCCAGGTCTCTTGCCAGCGATTGCAAACATCGCTAGATGCATCTACCATGCTTTTGCTGCATGATAAGTCTAAAATCTATGGACACATCACTGCAGGAAATTCATCTTTTTTGGAAATATATTCAGCATCGCTAGGGAATCTACAAGTGGATTTGACTAAAATCCGAGAAGTTCGATTTAACCTGGATCCTGGTCTTCCACCTAAGGCCCCAGGGACAGCAGACGTGCTTTACTTCAAAGCAGGTGATGTCATGGAAGGCCTAATCGAAAGCTTTGGCCAAGGCTATGTACAACTCCAACATCCACGCTTAGGGTTGCGTAAAGAATATTTTGAAAAACTCGAACGCATTGTATTTGCCCAATCTGAAAGCACTCGTTTGCCGACAGATACCTTGCTGGCAACGGTGATTGGGCTAGACCAAAGCGAAGTTTCAGGCAAAATTGTTGGATTCCAAGAAGAAACAATCTCTTTACGATTGATAGAATTGGAACAGACCATCCATATTTCATTATCTAAAGTACAACATTTTTTCTTTCAACGCGGCAAATTTGTCTATGTTTCAGATCTGCCGCCTGAAAGAATGATTGTTTCTTTTGTGAGTGCTTTTCCCGGCCGTATTCGTCCATATCTGCCTGCTTATGATAAAAGCTATGGAAATGGGCCATTAACTTTAAATGGACAATGTTTCTATAAAGGTATGGGCGTTTTAGCACGCACTGAAATCCAAGTTTTGCTGAACAAAGAATTCAAAAGATTCCAAACACATATTGGACTCGATGATCAAGTCAAACAGCAACTCAGCACCAGCAATGAATGGATTGGAGGCAGTGTGATTTTCCAGGTTTTTGTAGATGGCAAGAAAAAATTTGATAGCAAAGTCATGCGTTTTTCTGATCCTTGCCAACCTATAGATTTAGATATTCGTGACGCACAAAAAATGACGTTGCTCGTTGACTTTGCAGATCATGCAAATTGCAGTGATTATGCAGATTGGGCGGGTGCACGTTTATTAAAATGAGCGTATTTGAGCAATCAACCGCTTGCTAGCTCCTTAGCCAGGCACATAGAGAAGCACAGCACAGCAATTGAAAGATGAATACGTGCCAATTCAGCAGCGCCCCAGAAGCCAACCAAAGGAGATATGCGCTGCAAGCAAAGTTTTTTGCCGCGAAGCGGCATGGGGATAAAGCCTGGGGTTTTGAACCGGTTTTGAACCCAGATGCACTGGGAAAATCACTGAAAAATCGTTGGTATTGAGAATGCAGAGCATGATTAATTTTTTGACATACGGAAATACATATCATTGGAGAAAAATTTTTCTTGA
>JAKLHB010000381.1 GCA_022710345.1 Planctomycetota bacterium | reverse complement strand
CCCTGGGTGCGGGCCCAATCTTGTGGGAATTGAGACTCAGTGAAGACTTGCAAGGCATTTTGGTAATGCGCAATGCTTTTTTCTAAACATATTGATGGATCGCGTGATTGCTTAGCATATTGCCAATATAAAATCCCTAGCTCTCCATGTATCGCCGCTTGTTTTTGCTCATCTTGAGTCTGCAAGAGAGCATTTTCCAACCGTTGAATTTGCTCTGACATGCTTTGGGCTATAGCAAGCTGGCCAAGCAAAAGCATCAGGAGCAAGAGTGCAATGATATTTCTGGACATGAACCTTCAGAGCAAGTTAGCCACTTGCCAACTTGCTTTGCCTCATCGTCGTTGTTTTTTTGAATCATTTTTTTCACATATACGTTTTCTTGTCCTGCATTTTTGCTTCGTGTTCTATCTTTGTTCTATTTCTTCTCTTCATGCTATCTTTGTGTAGAACAAGATCGTTTTTGGGTCGCCTGCTTGGTAGGTATGGGATGATAGTTTTGCAGGCGCGAGCCATCATCGGTAAATTTTCCTTTTTTCAAAGGGATTTCTTGTGCATGGAGGAGTTGCAAGCTAGCTTCTATTTTTTCCCATCTTTTAGAAGCACTCTGACTATTTTACAGAAATTTCTCAAGTATCGCTGTCTAAATCATTGGGCAATAACATATTTAGGAATATTAAGAATCAACCAATTAGTCCAAGCCGTTCCCACGCTTCTCGGAATGGTTCTTGCTCATAGTCGCGGACTTCCAGCCAGTAAGAGGCTGTATCTGCTTTTATGCTTTTTTTTGCCTTATCAAGAATTTCTTGTCGCGTGAGGATAAACACAGATGGAGTTGTCATGAGGTTATTGACAATGATCCAATAATCTCCCATAATCTTGTCGAGCGATGTCCCTAATGGTACTGCATTGCGTTTGCTTAGGGATTTGACTTGGATGCCGCGGAACTGTGAGGCATCCCGATTATAGACAATGATGTCTACACCGCGTGCGTTTCGTGCAGTAGGCATCACATTCCAGCCAAGCAGAGACAGTCGGTAGCAACAGTAGTACAGACCAGCGTTTCCTATTATTTGTGGTTCCAATTTCATAAATCAACCAATTCTCTTTCTGCAACTTTTCCTGCTTGTCTTTGTTTGCATACAAGGCAGGTCTTGTTAGTCACTGCGTACATCGTTCCTTGTATAAATTCAATTTTTTGTATGAAACAATCATCGCTTTGCTTTTGCCACGGCACCAGCCATGAGGCCATCGCGGATGGAATCAGCGATGCCTTGAAAATTCCAACGTCCATGCCTGCCAATTGGAAAAATATTGAATTTTTGGAGTTGTTGAATGGCATGGCTGCGCCATTGGCTTTTAGGCCATGACCAGGTATAGGCAACGTCAATCCAAGTGAAATCGCTTACTTCTACGGTTTCCAGCCAGCCCCATTCTTGAAGTTCAGTGATTATTTGAAGCTTCAGTGATTCCAAATCTAAATCTTTCCATTTTGTGGTTTCTGGGTATGCTTTTTCGATGTACATGCTGACATATTGAGAATCTAGCCTTTTGCTTTTGGGTAAGAAATGTGCATCCACATTGCTATAGAATCCGACTCTATGAAAGCCTGCTTTGGATTCAGGGATATAAAGCCAATGATGGGCCGGGGTTTGTTTTCCTTTTTTTCCAGCGACATTCAACACAAGCACGCTTGTTCCTGGATCAGGCTGCTCCAGGCTAATGTGCGTGATCTGGATCAGTTGATTCAAGGGCAGTGTGCTTAAAATAGTTTGGTATGAAATGACTGTTCCGTCTTGGAAAGTGATTTCTTTGGCTTGTGGATCAATGCGTATCACTGTTTTTCCATAATGAATTCGGCATTGTTTGGCCAATGGACCAATCAAGCTATCCAGGCCATGAATGGGGTATACAAAAGTAGCGTTGTAGCCAATAGGCGCTGCGTTTTGAAAAGCACCTTGGATCACAAGAGGCAAATCTATGGGTGATTTATATGCATCTTGAGGGCTAATTTTACGCCATAACCCAGCAGTGTAGAGATTATGAAATGGATAAAAGAACAACTGCCCAAGTGTTTGACCAAAACTCTGCTCGAGCCAATCTGCCATTGTTGTGAGGTTGGGCTTGGGATAAATCTGAGCATGGATGATTTCTTGCAATGCTTGAGTGGCAGTTTGTGTTGGCAAATCTTTGAGATGGTGCTGAATTGGGTACCCTACGTATTGCTTGGTTGTAGGAAAAAAAACGCCGGAATGGCGTGCATAAGTCTCGACAGGCGCAAATGATTCTAAGAAGTGCTGGATCAATGGATCATTCCCAAAAATCCAATGCCCCCCGCCTAGCTCAAATCTATATGCTTCTTGGTCCAATGGTGCTTGATACAACTTTTGTGTTTGGCCGCATTTCATGTAATAGGAGGTACAAATCCCGCCTGGGATATCCTTTGCTTCGTATATATCTGCTCCACTTGCAAATCCTGCAGCCATGCCTGTAACACCTGCACCTAAGATGACTGTTTGTGTGCTCAATTTTTGGCTCCTATCTAAAGGTTATATTTGCTTGCTGCCAATTCAAACAGACCATTTAGCACAAAGGCAAACAGCTTTTCCAAACTGTTTGCCTTTGGGTATCCTTATGCTAGAATGCGTTCCATAGCACTTGGTTGGTCACTTCATGATTGTATAAAATTTCGCCATTTTTAATGGTTTTGCCTAAGTTGCGTGGTGCTCGATCAGCAACAGCTTGCTTCCATTGCAAATATTTATGCTGAAATGTGGTACCAAAGATTTGAGGAACAAATTCTGAATACTTGAAATAATCAATGGCATCTGCAATATCACTCGGCAAAACTTTGCAATGTTCTTTACTCTCGGCCATTTCTTCAGCTTTTTGGCCTTCTAGCCCTGTGCGCAATAAAATATAAATCACTAAATATGGGTTGCTATCTGGAGCCACAGACCGGACTTCAATGCGTGTAGATTGTTCATTGCCCAAAGGCAACCGAATCATTGCACCACGATCAGTTGCAGAAACTCGAATTTGATTTGGAGCTTCAAATCGTGGATCTAGCCTGCGGTATGCATTCACGCTGGAATTCAGAATCAAGCAAATTTCGTTTGCATGATTGAGAATGCGGGAAGTAAAATCCCATGCCAATTGCGATAAATGATGCCTGCCAGCCGGGTCATAGAAAAGATTCTTACCATTTTGGGCCAGAGAAATATTGGTATGCATTCCGCTGCCATTGATCCCAATAAATGGTTTTGGTAAAAATGTAGCTGTGAGGTCCAGATCATGGGCGATTTGGCGGCAAGACAATTTATAAAGCTGGATTTGATCTGCAGCCAATAACGCATCTGTATAAGAATAATTTAATTCAAATTGAGATGGCGCTACTTCAGGATGATCTTTTTCATTCTCAAAGCCCATAGCACGCTGGGCTTCTGCAGCTCGGTCAATAAATTCCTTCAATGTACAAGTGGGCAATGTATGATAATACCCGCCCTTGGATGCCAGCACAAACCCAACTTTTTCATCAAAGTTTTGCTCAGCACTGGTACCTTGTACCACAAAGCCTTCCAATTCAGGAGCTACGAAATATTGCATTCGATCTTTTGCATACATTTCATCTAAAATACTTTTAAGTTTTCCACGCACATCCGAAGGATGTGGCTTCCCATCTTGATCTTGAACGCAAGCAAACATCAGCACTTTGCCAGTACCAAACACATCGGAAGGCAGCCATCGAAAAGAATACCAATCTGGGCTCAAACGCAGATCAGAGCTTTCTAGTTCTGCAAATCCACGAATAGAAGAGCCATCAAACGTTAGATTATCTAATGATTTCAGGAAAAATTTTTTATCATAATCAAGACTGTGAAATTTTCCTTCAATATCTGAGAAACAAATTGTGACTGCTTTGATTCGTTTCTCTCGTTCCAAATACGAACAATATTCAGCTTGAACTTTTTCTATGGAAACTCTGCCCAATGCTTTTCTTTTAGCCTCTAAATTCATGGCTTCCAGTTCATCATAGGGAATTTCCAAAAAATCACGAATCTTACTTTCCATATATTTATAAACTTCTTTCTGAAACTTATGAAAAAAATCCAGCGCCATGCTGGATGAGCTCACTATAGGCACAGGGACTACCAGTATCTATAGTGAGCTAGTGAATTAGATTATTCTCCGAATTGAATACCTTGTGCTAATGGTAGTTCTTTGGACCAGTTGATGGTGTTGGTTTGCCTGCGCATATAGACTTTCCATGCATCTGAGCCAGACTCACGACCGCCGCCTGTTTCTTTTTCACCACCAAATGCTCCGCCGATTTCTGCACCAGAAGTGCCGATGTTGGCATTGGCAATGCCACAATCGCTTCCTCGTGCGCTCAGGAATGTTTCGACTTCGAGCAAATTTTCAGAGAAAATAGAAGAGGATAGGCCTTGTGGAACACCATTTTGGTATGCAATGGCATCA
>JAKLHB010000380.1 GCA_022710345.1 Planctomycetota bacterium | reverse complement strand
TGGGTATCCTGTACTTTTGAGAAACATTTGGTATTCAGCATTCGTAACTTCAGTGCGGTCTATATAAAAACCAGACAAATATAGAATCCGAATGGGTTCATCAAAATCGCCTTCATAGCTTCCCATTGTAGTTTTTCCTGCTTCTACATAGCACATATTTTCTACTGAGACATGCTTGGGAGCCCTGTTTTGAAGTATTTTTAATTGCTCGTTAAACCAGTCTTCTGCAGGCTTTTGGGGTATAGTTTTGGTGGCTGGAAGCCGGATTGAGATATCTGGGATACTACTAAATAAGTTTCCAATTTGGGTGCATATCCAAGAATATGTGTCGTACCCTCTAAAATATATTCCAATCCCTAAGAACAAGGCTATTGTAATGATCCAACGCAATGAACGTCGTTGGCGTGGACGATTATAGGTTGACTTTTCTTTTGTCCATGCATCAAAGAACTTTTGTATATTAGCAAAACGGGCAGCAGCCTTCCATTGGCATGCTTTATAAATCGCTTCTTCCAAATGAAAGGGCACGGATAAGTCAGGCCGCATTTTGGAAATCGGTGGCAGTTCTGGGATTGCAGCTTTTGTTAAAAAAGACCTTGGTGGAAAAGGGAAAATGCCTGTGAAAAGCTGATAAGCAAGTATCCCAATAGAAAAAATATCGGATCGCGCATCTCCTTTTCCACGCACAAAAACTTCTGGGGCTATGTATCTAAGTTCACTAATATTTGTTTCTTCTAGTGGAAAATATTCATTTGGAATGATCTGCCCTACAGGGTCCAATTGGAGGCTATATGTATTTAGGGTGACTTGGGAGCAAAAGATTTTTTCTGGATGTAGCTCTAAGTGCAATACATTGTGATAGTGCATGTATTGCACAATTGGCAAAAGTTGTAGGATAATCTGCGATGCTTGGGAGACAGATAATTGCCCTTTTTCGTGCAGGATTTGCTGTAGGCTTTGGGTTTCTGGCCATTCGATGGCTACATAAAACCCATTTGGAGCGATTCCATAAGCAAGTATCTTTAATAACCCTGGGTGTTGGCATTGAATGATTTGGTGAATGCGCAGCTCCAACATGCTATAAATTTTTTCAAGAATCGCAGAGCGTAGCTTTAAAAATTTTACTAATACTTTGTGCTTTGTGGATATTTCTTGAGCGAGGCAAACATCCCAATGGCCTGTGGCAGGCATTACCTTCTCAATCTGGTAACGATTGACCACTGTTTGTCCAGGATATATGGGCTGTAGTCCATGATCTACGCTCAATGGCATTCCATCCACTGGGCAACATTCTAATTCATCGGCATACTGGATGCCACAGGTGGGACACTTTTTCATAGCATTCAAACTTCATCATTACAAAATAGTGAAGTTTGCCCTCTGTTACCTATAACGTGCGAAATGTAGGCTATTACGAAAGAATTTTTTGTCTTTCAGAAAGACCATGGTGAAGCAAAGCTTGAATTTTATTTTTGATGATATCTACTTTTTCTGCAATTTCTTCTTCTGTAGCATCAAAGTCACCTTCCATAACGATAGGCTCACCAAAATAGAGACGAATTTTCGTAGGAATAGGAATGATGCCTAAAGGGCCAAACCATGGCCAGAATGGGGTAAATGGAAAAAAAGGCAAGCCTAAAACGCGTGCTACGAGTCGAGAATTATAAAAAGATGGATAAATTTCTTCTGCGCCAATCACTGCTACAGGGACAATGGGTGTGTTCGTTTCCAAAGCAATGCGCATGAAGCCATGCCCGAATTTTTGCAATTCATAGCGATTCCAATACAGTTTTGCTGAGCCTTTGCTACCTTCAGGAAATACTAAAACAGCTTCTTCTTGCTCAAGTAATAGCTTACAATTGCTTGGCTCTCCAAGAACCTGGCCACAGCGAGTCATAAAAGAACTTAAAAAAGGGGCCTGTGGCATAAATCGGGCAATCATATTGCGCAACAATCTAGGCGGATCTGTATAACGAAATAAAGCATACGCAAGCAACGCAGCATCCCAGGGTAATTTACCGCTGTGATTCGAGATAAGGAGAACACGTTTGGGAGGGACCTTATCAATCCCATAAGCTTCAACACGAAAGTATTCTTCATAGAGCCATTTCAAGACAATGAGAGTATGTCTAACTGTTTGAAAATTTGTTCCCCAAGAATCGTAACCTAAACTATTAAACTTAGGTTGCATTGCATCCCAACGAGATTCTAATTCTGGAGAGCTAGCCAAAAGTTCCAATTTTTCTTGCAACATCCCTCGCAACCCCATGTTGGACTCCTCATTATTCTTTTGGGAAATTCATGATCACAACAGCAATGGGTAATTCATACATTTGCTCTTGAACGCTCAGTTTTGCAAAATCCGATTGCCAGTCTAGGTAGATTGTACATTCTGGGTTTTGAACTTTGCCTGTCATGGTAGGCAATTTGACTAAATCTATGAAAGAAGATTCTATATTGAGCCAAAATTTATATTGATCCTGGCGAAATTCCATTTTCAAAGATGTTGATTCTACAATGGAAAAGCCAATTGGAAACTGAAGTGGTTCCAATACTTTTCTTGCTTGATCCGGAATCATCAACTGCACTTGGCATTGAACGAGTGCAGAACTTTTTACCTGAGTCTGAGCAATAGCACATTTCTGGCGAAATTCAGCGATGCTATAAGAATCAATATCAGCAGTGAGTTGTTTTGTATAAGAAATAACTTCTGATTGTGGCGTATGCGGTGATTCTGGTGGTGGCTGGGGTTCAAGTCCCTCTGCAACTGAAGGACTGTTGCACCAACGCACCAGGAATATCAACATAAATGCAATGGCAAAAGCAAGCAAAATTTTTCTGCCTTGTTTGGACTTCCAAAGTTCTTGAGGATTTCGAACAAAATTTTGTATTTGTTCCCCTAACTTTGAGCATATCTCATGCTTATCTTGCCATAATTCTTGAGCTTGTTTTTGTCCATTGGCTAAAATTTCACGGCGATGTTGCCAGACTTCTTTTGAATAGCAAATGCTTTTGGCTAGATAAACCTTGCTTTGAGGGCCAAGTTGATGAAGAAAATTTTGGGCTTGTTTTTTTGCTTGGTCCCATTGTTTCCGAGCTCTAGCTTGGAAAATCGCTGGGTATTCATGCCATTTTGGTGGTCTGGATACTTGTGCGACTATAGGCCATTCTACCTGGCAATCCATATCATCTGGATTTTGTGGAACATGAATTGCCAAAAGCCTGCTTTGCATCTCAGATGACGACATTCGTTGCGCTTGCTGATCTAGGAGAATGGCACGAATCTCAATGAATATGCGGCCAAAATCTTCAACACCACCACAACGTACCATGCCCCAAAGGTAATAAGGGGCATGATATGATTCATAAATGAGCACTTCATTTTCTTGTGGAATTTTCAATTCATTCCACCTCAATACTTCTTTTTGTGCCCATTTCAGAATATTGCTTTCAACAAAAGAGCCGCATAAAAGGCAAGAGCCTTTGCCAGGAAACCAAGTTTGAATAATCAAAGGATAAAATCGAGATGCCATGAGCTTTACCTTATCGTTCTTTTACAGTAAATCCACAAAGACTCTAAATTGACAGAATATTTTCAGTACCTTTAGTCAACAGTATTCACTACCTTTAGTCAACAATATCCGGTTTTTGAAATTGAAAGACGGTCATGGCTAAAGGTGGCAATTGCAGGATTAAAGTATATGGCTTTCCTTGCCAAGGCATGTCAATGGTTTGGGAATTGCCTAAATTGCCTAAATTTGACCCGCCAAACATACGCGCATCACTATTGAAAATCTCTGCATAACTCCCTGCTTTTTCTACTCCTAAGCGATAATCGAACCTTGGCATTGGTGTAAAATTGAAAATAAACATGATTTCTTCACCAGCATTTCGACGATAAAAAGCAATGACACTATTGTCTGAATCACGAAAATCAATCCATTGAAAACTATCAAAGCTTTGATCATTATGGAGTGCAGGATGTGCTCGATAAAAATGATTCAAATCACGGACATAGTGGTGCAATTCCCGGTGCAGATCATCTTCCAGTAAATGCCAATCCAACCCAGATTCATGCCACCATTCATTCCATTGGCCAAAATCGTCTCCCATGAAAAGGAGCTTTTTGCCTGGGTGGGCAAACATATAGCCATAGAGCAGTCTAAGATTAGCAAATCTTTGCCATGCATCTCCGGGCATCTTGTTAATCAAAGAGCCTTTGCCATATACAATTTCATCATGAGATAATGGCAAAATAAAATTTTCACTAAAAGCATACCAAATGGAAAATGTCAGTTTGTTATGATCGTACTTTCGATAGACCGGGTCTTTGGACATATATTCCAGAATATCGTGCATCCAGCCCATGTTCCATTTAAAGTTAAATCCTAGCCCGCCTACATGCGATGGCTTAGAAACTTGTGGCCAAGCTGTTGATTCTTCTGCGATCATCAAAGTTCCAGGATGGTATTTCTGCACCATA
>JAKLHB010000038.1 GCA_022710345.1 Planctomycetota bacterium | reverse complement strand
ACGAAATCCGCGATGCTGAATTGCAAAAGATTCCGTATATGTTGATCCTTGGTAGCAGGGAGCAAGAAAGCAAACAAGTTTCTGTTCGGTCCTATCACGTCGGTGATCTTAAGAATATGGACTTTAGCCATTTCTTGGATGTTGTGACCAAAGAAGTCCAATCTCGTAGCATCACAAGCGGATTTAAGCAATAATACGTATCCTTAAGGAAGCCTCCAGACCATGTCTGAGGCTTCTTTTTTTCTCAATATAACGGATTTTTGTACCCGACTATGATCACTCGTTATAGCCTGCAAAATGTAGGTTCTCATCAGTTTTTTTGCTAAGAAAGTAAAGCATTGTAAGATGATCACTCAAACTCAAATTCTTCAAGCATTGCGAACGATTCTTGATCCTGATTTACAACAGGACATCGTATCCCTTGGATTTGTCAAAGATATTCAAATTGAAGCAGAAAATCGTGTTTCTGTTGTCATTGAACTCACTACTCCAGCATGTCCATTTAAAAAACACCTCCAACAAGAAGCCGAACAAAAATTGCAAGCTCTTCCTGGTGTTCAATCTGTGCATGTTCAGTTCACTGCAAGGGTAAGATCCTCAGATACTATGCAGACACGCTTATTGCCGCAAGTGAAGCACATCATCGTAGTTGGAAGCGGCAAGGGCGGCGTAGGAAAATCCATGGTGAGTGCAAACCTTGCATTATCATTATCCCAAGCAGGTGCTCGCGTCGGACTATTGGACGCGGATATCTATGGCCCGAGCATTCCGTTGCTCTTTGGCATTAATGCTCCAGAAATCGCAACTCAAGGCGAGAAGATTTTTCCTGTCCAAAAGTACGGAATTTCAGTGATTTCCATGGGATTCTTTCTACCCCAAGGCAAAGCTGTGATATGGCGCGGTCCAATGCTTGATAAACTTCTCACCCAATTTCTAGAAGATGTCTGCTGGCCAGAACTTGACTATTTCATCATTGATTTACCACCAGGCACAGGCGATGTGCAGCTATCTTTGTGCCAAAAACTAGAGATCACTGGAGCAGTGATTGTCTCCACACCCCAAGAAGCCGCGCTCAATGTAGCTCAAAAAGCCATTGCCATGTTCCAGGAAGTCAATTGCCCTATTCTAGGAATTGTAGAAAATATGAGCTACTACCTTTGCCCACACTGCAATCAAAAAGAATATCTCTTTGGACAAGGCAAAATTGAAGAATACACATCGCTTCATCAAATTCCATTCTTAGGCCAAATCCCTTTAACATCCCAAATCCGTCAACAATCTGACCTTGGCTGCCCCATCTTGCTATCCCATCCAACTGGCCCAGAAGCCCATGCATTTGAAGCTATCGCATCTCAAGTCGCATCCCAAATCAGCATCCAGCAAATGAAGTAGGCATCCGGGGTGTCAAACATAATTCATTTTAAGCTTTTCGTGGCATCGACGATTTTGCTATGTTTCATGCATTGTTATACAAGGATGACCGGCCGGTTGCAGCCAGCCGGTCGCCCTCTCGCAGATACCAAAACTGAACGTAAGCTATATGGAGTAGAGGCAGGAAATTTGAAAGAGCAAAGGAAAGTCATGACTAATCAACATGCACAGCAAGTGATTGCATGGCTTTTCTACATCCATTACCATAACGAAAAAACATACGATAAAATCCCATCCAAGAAGATGTATAATGGTGAATCACTTGAGCCGAAGGTTCATACTCAAGCCTATAGCCATTTTTAAGTAAGCGAAAACAAACTTCAGGATCTTCACCGCCTGGAGTTTTGAAAGATTCATCAAATCCGCCGATTTTTAGCAATTCTTGACGGCGAAATAAACAATTTGCGGTTACTAAATAGACCACTCGATTTTTGTGCATAAAAGGATTTAGAAGCCTCAACCGTGTTGAATAAAACCCAACAAAATTTAAACCATCATCTATTACTTGGCCACCTACACCTACTACATCGCAAGGAGCATTTAATAAATGGTTGTATAAAGCATTCATCCATCCTTCTGTAACAGAAACATCATTATCAGTGAAAGCTACAAAAGGCGTATTGGAATTCCAAAGCCCAATATTTCTTGCTGTAGATGGACCTAGGCTTTTTGTATTATAAATGTAGCTCAAATTTAATTTTGGATAATCTGGAATTTGTTTACTTAATGGTGGGATTGTGCCATCATCAACAAGAACGATGTGATATTGTACTTTGGTTGCCTCAAGAGAATCCATCAAACGTTTTGTCAGTTCAGGCCTCCCTAGAGCTGGAATAATAAGAGTAACATCATTTTCAAGGTTCATTACATTCCTTTCATAGAAGCTAGTTAGCAATAGCAATGCGATCCCAAGCAAAGCCATCAAAACAATCAGCTTTAAGGCTGCATATACGAGGCGTGTCTATTTTGTAAAGAATACGGTGCAGACGTTCATGAAGAATATTGCCGATTTGTGTATGAGGCTGAAAACTCTCAGCCATGCAACGATGGACATCTCCATTCGCATTGATTACTAAATGTGTAAGCCCTGCACCACACTGTGATTGCCGGATATCTTTTTGCTCAAAAAGCATTTGCCGCATAAATTGAGATACTAGAGGGTTAAACTGGTCAATGCCAAGCCCAGTATTTAACTGATCAATACGTTTTATAATAGAAATTGCTTCTGAATATGTAAATTCATTGAATACATTAGGCTCATTGACAATAAACCAAGGACAAACCATTGCTAGGGAAACACCTATTTTTTTTGCTGCAAAAAAATAAACAAATTCATCAAAATTTTCATGGTTTTCCCTTGATATCACGCAATGGACTTCTACATCGCAAAAATGACTTGGATAACTCATCTGTTTTGCCATTTGCTTGATTTCATTGATCAGAGCCAAGGTATGGGCAGGATCAGCTCTTTTAAAATTCTCTGGTTTCAATGTATCAAGGCTGACCTGCACACAGGCCCTTTGTGCTGATGTGCTAAACAAGGAATGATACATCTGAGTATTGTATTGTTTACCATTTGTCACAATAGTTAAAGTTAAGCCAGGATCATCACTCAACGGCGCAAGAAGCTCTTCAGCATCTTCGCGAATAGAAGGCTCGCCTCCTAAAAGCCAGAAAGTATCAAATCCAAACGCACGAGCATCTAACAAAGTGCGATGAATAATGCTAAGCGGCATTGTTTCTTTCATATCTGCTGCAACAATAGGGACATTGCAATAGGCACATTTTTTTTTGTAATTATTGCAACGTTGAGTGACCTTAAAATCTAGCCAACGATGAATTTTCATTTGGATGCTCCTAAAAAATGCAAAGGCTTCAGCGTTAGGATTATGTAGTAATATTTTGTCTTTCTTCAGCTATTCTGGTGTTATGGGCATAGACATAGTAACAATAAAGGCAATATGGATGCTGCTGATTGCCTGAAAATTGACGAAAAGCATGAGCTGTTGGGCCATTCCAAATTGTTGCAAAATCATTTTGCATAATATTTCCATATACATAAGGATTCATCATGTTGCACGGCGTAATAGCTCCATTATAACGAATTACAACTTGCTCATCTGGAAAAGGACATTTTGTTAATCCTACATGGCAGGAAATAGAATCAATTTTTTCATTCCCAAGATGGTGAGGGAGTCTTAGCTCGAGGTCCAATTGCTTTGCAGTTTGCTCTGCTTTTTTAAAAATTTCTTTTATTTGTTGCCGATATAGGAGAGTCCAATCTGTATTGTCTGGCTGTTTAAACATATTGACGGTAATACGTTTTATGTCTGACTCGGCTGCAAGACACAAGGTTTGTTGCAATTGATGCATATTCTGTTCACGAAATGTGAATAGTAAAACCGGAGCTGGAGCTTTATACTGCTTGGCTTTTGCTGCTATATGTGGAAGCTTGAGATACAATGTAGCAAAATTTGCTCCACGTCTAATTTTTTCAAACAATTCAGCTTCCGCAGCATCCCATGAAATTAAAATTACAAAACCATCCTTCAATAGGCGTTCGTATACTTCTAATGGAGCTGAACCATTGGTGATGATTTCGCGTCCCCCTGGATAGTTTACTAATATGTCAAGACATTCTCTAAAGCGCGGATGTAAGGTTGCTTCTCCTAACCCATTGATACGAATCAATTTTGTATTTTGACAACAACGAGATGCCCATCTCCTTAGATTTTCAATATCCATAAAACGATCGGATTGAATGCCATTCTTTCCTATCCCACAGCCAATGCAATTGTAATTGCAGGTATTTGATAATTCGAAGATAATAGAACTTGGAAGCTCGATGTTTTTTGCTTTATCTGGATTGTTGATGTACCCTAAAAAAGTATGTAGCCATGTTATCCTTGATCCAGAAGGAATTTCTTCAAGATTTTTTTCCATAATTGAAAAATCAGGATGGGAAGCAAGGGGTATTTGGGCTACTACCCGATCTGTTCCATATCCTCGGCGATATGCAACCTGCTGGATAATACGTAAGATGGAGAAAGCCAACTTTTGATACCATGGGGTATTATGGAATTCTTTCTTCCATAACGACCTTAAATCTCCAATAATATCCCAAAATGCAAATCTTGGAGGTTCGAGGATCCACCATTCTCCATACTTATTTTGCATAACTTTGCTCTGGGGTATATCATCGTCAACAAGTATTGGAATTGTTTGCTGCTTAGGTTGCTTGCTGGTATATCTCATTAAATGTGACATAATTTCCTTTCTTATGTATGCTATTCAAAATCCTCTGGCAATAATGAACTACAATGTCCATGTCTCAGCATCTTTATTCCGGTCTCCTTTTTTTCTAGAATTAAACCTTCTAAAAAGTCTACAGGATGAATATCTGGGTGAAAATTCAACCCAGCATATTGCAAAGCTATAATGTCCCAATCATGTCCAACATGTAAATATATTTCTTTTTCTTTTGGATTGTGGCAATTGCTTTTTTGTGTATCCAATAACATGACTAAAAGCTTATGTGCTGCTTTATGCGGTGGGTCAAGGATTTCTTGAGGTATAGTTCCTGTTAGCCATTGTTTAAGAAAAGTTGATATCACGCCCCATTGATAAATTTGATTAGAGTGAATATAGGAACCATATTGAGATTGTATAGCGAATGGCTTCTGCACAACCCCACCTACTTTTTGAAAGCCATTTGCTATACATTCGGCAGTAGTTTGTGTCCTAATAATACCAGAATAAGAAAGTACCAATGAATAGGCTAATGGCAGCATAGCACCAAGCTTTTCTGCATCAACCTCGCCTTGCAAAGTAATATTGATATTGATTTGCCGTGCATCTAATGGCAACTCCATGCGATGTGCATGGCGGATGATAATAATTTTTCCTGTTGTTGTTTGACATTGTTGTAAATCTTCGATGATTTGAAATTGTTCTTTTTTATGGTACAAAGTCATCGTATTTCCCTTTTGCTTTATGCTAAAAATCTGTAAATTTTATGGCAAGTGTTTTATAATCTCTGCGACTGCTTCTTGAGCAGAAGAGATATCCGTATATATTGGCGGTAAAAGAGTTAAATGCCAGGTGAGACAAAGTTCTTCGGCTTGTTGAGCAATTTCAGCAAAAAAATTTATTAAATCAATTGGAGTTGGTCCAGGTTCAGTCAATCTTTGAAATGCTGTTTGTAGATTCATTCTTAATGGCTGTACAAGAGTATAGTTACGCAAAGTTAGTAAATGTTTTTCAAGGATAGGTAAATAATAAGTAGCGATTTCAGGGCTTCGATGCAAAGCATACGCCATATTGCCAGGGTGCCAAGTTTCCACAATCCTTGGGATTTGATGTTGCTTGTCCCTAGCAATTTCTTGAGATATAACGTGTTGATCAAAAAGTGGCTGATTTTGAAGTGCATGATTATCGCTACTTTTTTGTAGCATCTCTTTCCTTAATTCACCACCTATTTCGTAGTCATATGGGATAGATAATGTATCTGAAAGCAAGCGACCGACAGTTGTTTTTCCAACACCATGAGGGCCAATCAATGCAATCAAATACAACTTCGTTTTATTTTTCATTAAAGCA
Organism: Planctomycetota bacterium; assembly: GCA_022710345.1. Taxonomy (GTDB): domain Bacteria; phylum Planctomycetota; class Uabimicrobiia; order Uabimicrobiales; family JABWCH01; genus JAKLHB01. The sequence goes on along the minus strand of JAKLHB010000038.1, from coordinate 14,297 downwards.
CCTCTATAAAATTTTGCCAATCTGCAACAGCTTTTTCAGGATCTTGAGCAATTTCTGCTAAATTGAATGCCAGATCCTGCCGATCCATACATGGCAAGAGAAATCCTTGATGATTTAGGCGCAACGCTACAATACCTTCCTTACATTTGGCCTTTTTATTGCAAGTGCTGCATGCATTGAAAGGTGCAATTTTGCCTAATTGAAGATGCTTAATTTCTACTTTCAAGCCATCACTATATGTCCAGTGCAATGTTGGAAGGCTGTCAGCATCAGCGTCAATATCTTCTTGGTAATTATTTCCTCTGAGACGCTGGATAACTTCCATAATCTTTTTTGGGCCAAGATCAAGATGCAAATTGTCTAAAACATTAACTAAAACACGCTGCTTTGCTGCCCATTCTAAAAATGATGAAAGATCTTCTTCGTCTTGTGTGTTGCTATAAACATAGTTAAACTTAATAAGCCTAGTTTTAGCCAAAGCTGCTTCGATAAATTGTTCTCTTTTCTTATAAAGTTGACGATTTGGGTTTCTTAATAAGAAAGAACTCAAGGTGAATCCATGTATGCTAATATTCACTCTAGATAAGCCAGCATCATAGCATGCAGCAAGGGCTTCATGAGGAACAGCACCAGCAGTAATGATGGATATATCACAAGCCGGAGCCAACTTTTTCAAAACATCAATCAATTCAGGAAGATCTTTACGCAAAAGCGGTTCCCCTCCAAGGAGTTTGAATTTTTTAATTCCGCATTGGACAGCAACCTGAAAACATTGTGCTAATTTTTCGAATGAAAGATCAGAAAAAGAATTGTGTGGAGATAGATCACCTTCTTTATGGCAATATGGACAATTATAATTACAGCTTCTGGTTACCACGATTCTTAAATATGTTGGCTTGAATTTTCCCATTGTTTTGCTCCTCCTTTTGAAATTGATTTTCTTCTTAATTCTTAACAAACTTTGTGCCCTTTTTTAATAAAATTAAATATATTTTATAACCATAGAATAGAGAATAAATTACAAATTTAGTTCTATTTTGATATATAAAAAATATTGAATTTTACTAAAAAAGCTAGTATATATACTAGCTAATTGCGTATATATACTAGCTTTGATTTAGGAAAAGGACCAACAACTTGAAAATAGCTTTTGGAATTCTAAGCGGAGCATACCATCAGGATGAAGTTAAGGAAGGAAAGGACTTTCCTCTCAACTTACCCGCCGTGCGGCTAGGAATGTTGCCACGAGTAACTTCGGACCTAATTGATAAAGCCTACATTGCATATCTTGAAAAAGATAGCGAGCTAAAAGAATTTATTGCACAGCAAATAGAAATAATCGTTAAGAAACAAAAAAAAACAATGCCCAATATTAAGTACATTGTTTTGGAGTATAAAAAACCAGAAAGTGAGGCACATCAGCCAGATGCGACCTTTGAATTATTTCTTGAATTGCTAGAAAAAGTTGCCAAACAAGAGTCGGCAGATTTGATATATTTGCACTTAGGGGCAGGTACACAGATTCAACAACTGACCCTCTATCGAATTGTTGACCGGCAACTTTTATCAACTCCTAGCAAGCTAATACGTACTTATTGCTATGATGCCACAATTCATTATGAAATTGCAAAATTAGGCCTTTATCGGCATAGCCAGTCAAAACAATCCAACGAAGCTTTGGAAAAAGCTTATCATAGCTTTCGGGACACTCTTGGAGGAGGAAATGATGAATGGGAATCCCAACTTCATCGTATGGCCGAAGTCGCTGTGATGACCAATGACCCAATTTTATTACTAGGAGAAACCGGAACAGGAAAAACTTTTCTTGCATGGCAAATTCATAAAGCATGGTTAGGTAAAAGAAAAGAAGAAGGAAAATATCCAAAGGATTCCAAAGAAGAAGATAAATATCATAAAGTTAACTGTGGCGGTCTTACACGAGAGCTGGCTCAATCAGAAATATTTGGGCATGAAATAGGTGCTTTTACAGGTGCAAGTCAGTCACGAGTAGGAAAGATGAAATTAGCTGACCAAGGAACTTTGTTTTTGGATGAGGTTGCAGATTTAGATCGTTTTGTGCAGGGTTATCTTTTAAATGCAATCGAAGAAGGAAGTTTTCACCCATTAGGTGCTACTAAACCTGTCCAAGCTAAATTCCGTTTGATTTGTGCAACAAATCGAAATATTCAAGAAGATGTACAAAAAGGCGAATTTCGGAAAGATTTATATGCACGAATTCGTGCTTGGATTTTTGAGCTTCCTCCTTTACGGGAACGACAGGCTGCAATACCTGAGCTAATCCGCAATTTTTTAAATGTATGGTTTCAGAAAAATAAAAAAGATGGGTTTTTGCGAGCTTATCCGTATGGTGTAGATTTTATGGACCATGCATTGCTCAAGTTTCAAGCTTTTGCTAAACAAGCAAAGTGGCCTGGCAACATACGTGATCTACGGGATTCCATCACTCGTATGGCCACACGGGCATTTTTAATTCACCAAGAACATCAAATTACAGAAGAAATTGTGCAAGAAGAAATTAGCAATTTAGAAAAACTATGGCAAGAACATTCATTCCTTAGTAAAAAAGAAATTTATAATTCGTTGCAAATAATACATTCTCATGCTCCAAACAATTCCTTTATCGAAGCTGTGGAATTGATGCTCCAGGATGTTGTTTTAGAGCAATATAAAGGAAATAAAAGTCAAGCAGGTAAAGCCTTGTATTATACACCAAGGCAAGAAATTGTAAATTATACCGATAAATTCAATCAACGGCGAAGATATCTTGAAAATAAGAAATAAAAGCAAGATGCAGTATGCTTAATTAAACATGGAAGGTGCTATTTACTAGCCACTCCAGGTATGTGCTAAGATTTTTTGAATCAGTATAAAATTGACGTTAGCAAGAATAACAGAATGCAACGCGCATCAGGGCGACCAGCCGGTCGCCCCTACAGTACAAAAATTATGTACGACGTTTCTTCTTGCGCTACAGATATGGGAAGTCTGGCTAGCGCATCCGCGTAACATTAGAAAAATCATACGCTAGCCGATAGGACAAAGACTTTTGAGCAATTACCTAGATATGGAATTCTTATTGGAAGATGTTTCTTTCTTTGCTACCGCCCTCAATTCCTCGCGATATTAACTTCCTAATAAAATTAGGCTCTTTCCTTTTCTTGCCTAATTTTCCTGTCGTTTCGCTTTTCAGAACAAAAAAACTACACTTGCAGGCTGGCCCGCCCTAACGCGCCTTGTTTCTGCTATGCACCATTTTCAGAACAAAAAAAACTATTCTTGCAGGCTGGCCGCCCTAACGCGCCTTGTTTCTGCTATGCACCATAAACCGTTGTTTATGAGCATGGAGCCTGGTCAATGATTTGCCATGAATAGGGCACATCATAGATGCAGCCGGTTTGGGTGAGGGGAAAGCCGGTATCAAATGGATCAATGTCATAGACCATAAAATGCACGGCATCTTCTAAATAATCAATGGTGGCTTGTTCTATGGCAGAATAAATCCAGCATTTGAGATAGTAATTGCCGCCTGTGAGGCGCAGGGGGTCAAAAGTGCATTCAAAGTAATTCATCCCTTTTTTCAAGGCAAATAGTTTGCCTTCGTATAAAGAATGGCACCAGATCAAGCATTGGATAGAGTCTTGGATGCGAATGCCAAGGCTGATTTTGGCGGCTGTGTCTTGGTCGGAATGAATATGAAATCGCACAGTCAAGGGTTTTTTGCTATTGATTAAAGGCGGCTGGATGGCGTTGTCATTGATCAAGGTGATTTCCATGATCTTTGCCCACAAGGGCAGGCCTGGATCACGCGGCATTTGGGCAATGTCTTGGTTACTTTGCAAAATCCCTTCTTGGGAATATTTGGCCACTGCTTCGTCAGCGGATCCTAAAAATTTGGTCTTGCCTTTGTGCAAATATAGTCCTGTATTGCATAGATATTTGATTGCAGCCATGTTGTGGCTTACAAATAAAAGTGTGCGTCCTTGATCTCTGCTCAGGTCAGACATTTTTCCAAGGCATTTTTTTTGAAATTGGAAATCGCCGACTGCGAGAACTTCATCCACAATCAAGATTTCGCTTTGGAGATGGGCTGCCACAGCAAATGCTAATCTAACATACATGCCAGACGAGTAGCGTTTCACAGGTGTATCTAAAAATGCCGCAATTTCAGCAAAATCAACAATGGCATCAAAGCTACGTTTGATTTCAGCTTTGCTCATACCTAAGATTGCGCCATTGAGAAAGATATTCTCTCTGCCAGTGAGCTCAGGATGAAAGCCGGTCCCAACCTCTAAAAGGCTCGCAACACGGCCTTTTAAGGTGACTTTGCCGCGGGTCGGTTCTGTGATTTTGCTGAGGATTTTCAAAAGCGTTGATTTACCTGCTCCATTTCTGCCAATGATACCAATTTTTTCGCCTTGTTGCAAATTCAAAGACACATCCTGGAGTGCCCAAAATTCTTCTGGCTTAGGCCGTGAAGTTCGGCGAATGACCCCAGCTATCCAATCTCTTAATGTTTGATATCTAGGCCGTTCTCCGTGGTAAAGCCAATATTTCTTGCTTAAGTTTTCAACTTGAATTGCGATAGTCATAGAAAATCCTAGAATGTAGCAGGTGGCCAGCGATGGTCGCCATGGATAGGCAATTGTTCTAGCATGGCTTTGCAAACATAATCTAATGCTGGGTTGTGGCCAGGCAAAAGTTCTTCGTAGCTTTGACATTTCCACTGATCTTCCACAACCCCTGTGTCGCTGCCTTGCAAGAGTCCAAAATCAACTTGAGAATGGTAATAATAAAGCAAATAATACTTTTGGCTTAGCTCAATCCGTTTTTGAATGAGATCTGGAGATTCTTGATTTTGCAGCAAATTTGTCAACATGGAAAAAAATTCAGGAATGCTTTTGGGCTCGTAGGTAAATCCCTTGCCATAATAATGGGACTGGGCCACAGCCAGGACTGGCTTACCAAACCACGACATTTCCATGGCTGTGCTGGAAGAAAATACAATCCCAATGGTCGCCAATGGAATCAGGTCGTATGTCGAAATTGGAGTATCATAATCCAAGAAAATGATGTTATCAGAAAGTGGAATATCCTGCAAAATATACTTGAGGCAATGTTGGGAATATCGAGTATCTTTCATGCGATAAAAAATTTTCTCCGCAGGATGGGCTTTGAGGATCAATTGACAATTGGGATGTTCTTTCATGAAGAGCACGACTTGTTTGACCATGTCAATCAAGTTTGCGAATACATAAGATTTCTGAAGCACAGCCGCGTCATAAAGCACATTGACAGGGAAAAATACAATCGGACGATCTTTGCGAAGCTTTTTTTCTAAGTCAGCGTGTGCAGGTGTTTTTTGAAAAGGTTGGGGATATGGAGAAAAGTGTGCCACCTGGCCATACATGCGTTTTTGAATGGCATTTTGCAGACGCTGTTGCGTTGCATCATCCAGTTGCTGCTGCGCAAACGTAGGCCAGGCAGGTGAGCTGTCCAAAAGCTCTTCTGAATCGGATGAGAAAAAATATGTGTTTTTGCGTTCTGAAATGCCTGCTGAATAAAATGGAATTTTGTATTTTTTAGAAAAATGATAGGCTAGGTGCCATTGGTAATAATATGGATAATTTGCAAACACAGCCTGTGGCTTAACCTTTTGGAAAATACGATCATACGCACGATAAAGTTGCACGATATTGGAGAGATGCTCGCGCAACTGGCCTGCGATGACTGGATCGTCCAAAACATCTGGAATGTTATTGAGGTTAATGGTAGCAATTGCAGCTTTGTGGCCAGCAGAGTAATCCTCAAACATAAATTTGGGATAATCTGCAAACACCATGCTTTGGCTAATACTTTTGGCCAGTGCAATATCTTGAGGGACACGATATTGGCATAATTCAACCAAATTGGTACGGAGTAAACTCTTCCAAATCTTGCGTTCCAACAAATCATAACGCTTCCGTAATTTCTTGCGAGGATGGTTGTAAATTCCCCCAAAAATCGTGTCTTCCTTTGGATAAAATGGCCCGGTGATCACAGGCTGGATTTGAGCCCCACGCAGCATCAGGCTGCTAGCCAAGAGGATATCAAAAATGCGCGTAAAGTTGATGTTGTAATAACTTGGAAACCAGAGAATATTGCAGGCTAAATTTATATTGCCACGCATCTGATGAACTTGCTGGATGATTTCCACGATTTTTTTGTCTTTTGACGGTGACAAAATTGCACGATGCGCACCTGTCATCCAACGCCATAGCCTTTGGATATATTGAGCTAGCATTCTTTTGACTTTCAAGAAAAAGATACAGTTTTAGAAAACTTATTGATAAGCTTGCAGTTAGACTCCAGCGCAGGTTTGGGCCGGCCAAGCCAATCGGATCTCTACATCTTTTTCGGCCAACCCTGCGGCGACCAAAACTTCTCCATTCGGCATTTTCTAACATTATGTTCGCTCATATATTGTACGCTTATAACTTCATGGCATTGGGTTTGGGCCGGCTTGAATCGAAATAGAGCTTTTTGAAACATGCGCAAGCATTTGAACTTATTGTCCCAAAAAAAGATGGCGCACTGGGATTCTCCCCTTTGCACCATCTTTTAAATTATGCCTCAGTAGTTTTTGGAGGCTCAGTAGTTTTTGGAGGCTCAGTTTTTGGAGGCTCAGGATTTGGAGGCTCAGGATTTGTGGCTGTGGTTTCTACTACTGCGCTTTTTCTGGATGGAATTTTGCCTGCTTGGAATCGTTTTTTGCGACGATTTTTTGGCCGAGTCACACCATAAGTACCAGCAAAAATTTTACCGCGTTTTGTGCGACGATCACCTCTGCCCATTCTAAAACCAATACCTTTCTATGAACAATTTGTTCAAAGAGAAATGAAACTCTAGATAAATCTGTGTTGACTATCTGGCAACATCGCAAAATTGTGTTTTTAAAATTTATTTTGCTTTTATGTTATTTTTGCCTACAGTCAGTATCTATATACGTATAAATAAGTTGCAATTAAAGCAACAAATTTTTGCAAAAATTCGTGCTGCCCAAATGATTTTTAGGGCGGAATAGTTGGTATTTTAACTTGAATTCTAGGTTTTGTCAAGGTTTTTTTGCGATTTATATGCAGTGAACCAAATTTTAGCAGAAATTTGCAAAAATTTACTTGACATTCTTGAAAAATTTGATAAAATCATGCTATTCTTTGCGCCCTTAGCTCAACTAGGTAGAGCGGCAGACTCTTAATCTGTAGGTTGAAGGTTCGATTCCTTTAGGGCGCATGTTAAAACGCATCAGCGTGCTTGCGCCCTTAGCTCAACTAGGTAGAGCGGCAGACTCTTAATCTGTAGGTTGAAGGTTCGATTCCTTTAGGGCGCATGTAGAAACGCGAAGGTGGCGGAAATGGCAGACGCGCCAGACTTAGGATCTGGTTCCGACAGGATTGCGGGTTCAAGTCCCGCCCTTCGCATTCAGACACATATCTTCTCATTCAGCAAAAAAATGCTCTCCTAACATTCACGTAGATTGTAGCCCAAAAACATGCACATTTCATTTGCTCTCCTCTTTCCAATCCTTGCCAATTGCAGAAAGTAGCAACGTCCATCCTCCTAAATTTCACTTTGTTTGTTAAAGGCTTTGACTGATTTAAAAAAGTCAAAGCCTTTACTTTTTTAAATCAGCCAACTTTTTTCGAAAAAGCTAACACGCTGCTTATAACGTTTTTGGGAAACTCTGTAGTGGCACTCAAAATTCCTTTGACATAGTGGCTCCCAAATATCCATTCGAATCACTTTCTTCGGAGATGAAAAACAAGTTTCATGCTATGTAGAAAGAGAATTCCTAGCTTAATTGCTTGATTGCATCATCCAATGCTTCGTAGGAAGCTTCATCAGGCACAACAAAGCAAATTTTTTCTATGGTGGTTTCATCATCAAAGTGTTTTTTGATTTCTGTGAGCAGGAGTTCTGCGGCTCTTTTGATGGGAATTTCATCGTTTTGGCCAATCAATGAAAGAGAAACAGTTCGCACTTTTTTTTGCTTTGCTACAAGTAGGGCTTCTCTCATAGCTTGCATAACCTGTTCTTCCTCGGCTTGTTCTTGCCGTTCTTGCAAAACTGCATGGATAAGGTATTGAGCTGGCAGATTGCCTGCAGAGGTTGCTACAGCTTTTCCTTTTTCTAATTTGGTGATACTATTGCATTCATTCTGGATATCTTCCCCACCTATTTCTAGTAGCCTACATGTAATGGGATCTTCTCTTTCCAGTTCTGTGTTTGCGTGGCAAATGATTGCATCTACTCGAATGTTCCAAATTTCACCCTGCACAATGTGAATTTTGTTTTTCATTGTATTTTCCTTTTTCAAAATGTGTGAGCATGCGTTTATTTCATGCTCACGACATTTTTGCTCTTTTTGAATCTAAATAAGTGCGTTGAGTTCTTGTTGAAGTTGTTGGAGTGTCTTCTTGAATTCAGCCAATCTTTCTCGTTCTCGAACAACCACGTGGCCAGGGGCTTTGGAAGTATATTCTGTGTTATCCAACTTTTTTTCTATTTGCTCGATTTGCTGTTGCAATTGGCTGATTTCCTTTTGCAATTTTTGACGCTCTTTCGCAAAATCAATCACACCTTCTAATGGAATATAAATGACCACATCCTTGACCATACGAGTTGCTGTATGGCCTGGTTTCTCAAAAGCCGTACAGAGTACCATTTCATCTACTTTGGTAAGCTTGCAAATACCCGGGATCAAGGAATTCAATTGCATCAACATTTCAGGATTGGCAACCGCAAGGATTGCCTTGGGAAGCTTTTGTCCCGGCTTCACTTTCTGCTCAGAGCGGATGTTGTTGATTGCATAAATAATTTCCCGCGACAAATCCACAGTATTGCGCACGCTTGGATTTGCTGGAAAACGTTGTGGATCAGGCCATTTTGCTTTGATGCATGCGCGTTCTGTATGAAGGCTTGGGATTAAGGTATGTAGGGCTTGCCACAATTCTTCTGTGACAAAGGGCATGATAGGATGAAGCAAACGCAGGAACACGTCTAGACTTTCAACAATCATGGTTTGTGCATAGCGTTTACTTTCTTCGCCTTGTTCTCCCCAGAGCCTGGGTTTGACCACTTCCAGGTACCAGGAGCAGAAATCATCCCAGAAGAAATGGTATAATTCTGTGCAAACTTCACCAATTCTGTATTCTTTTAAGGCGCTCGTTGCTATTTGAATGACCTGGTGCAACCGATCCATGAGATAGATGTCTTCCATACTTTGGCTATTGAACCCGGCATGAGCAAAATCTTGGCAATTTTTGAAGATTACACCATTGGCTGCTTGCCAGATTTTGTTGCAAAAACGTTTTCCTTCCTCAAACAAAGGAATTTCAATGTCATAGTGCTTTAAGGCATCTTTTTCTTGCGTTCGCTCAGTTCGTTGAACCAGAATACGAATATCTTGGCCCTGGCCAGAGCACATGCTCATCAATCCAAAGCGAAGTGCATCGCATCCATAAGTCGGATAATGTTCGATACGCTCTGCTGGAATTCCATGGAATGGTTTGCTAGCGCGAATTTGATCTGACCCGCCTTCAATAATTTTCACTGGATCAAAGCCATTGCCTCTGGATTTAGACATGATGTCGCCATGTTCATCTTGAATGGTCCCATGAATGAACACATGATGGAAAGGCTTTTGATTGCGGAATTTCATGCCCATCATCACCATACGGGCAACCCACAATGCAATGATGTCACGAGCGGTGACCAAAACATTGGTTGGATAATAATACGCAAGGTCTGGCGTTTGCTGTGGCCAGCCGAGTGTGCTCAATGGCCACAATTGAGACGAGAACCACGTATCCAAAACATCAGGGTCTTGCACAAGACGTTTGCTGCCGCATTTAGGGCATGCTGTAGGCATACTTTGCACAGCATCACTTGGTGGTAAAATCGGCTCTGCGTTACCTGGAATTCGGATAGGTTCACCATTTGCAGCAAGTTCAATGCTTGGGTTACAATCTTGGCAATACCAAATGGGAATTCTATGTCCCCACCAAATCTGCCGTGAAATACACCAGTCTGGAGTTTGCTCTAACCAACGGAGATAGTCTTCAGCTCTCTTTTCTGGAAAAAAAGTAACTTCTTTGTCTAAGACTGCTTTTTTGGCTAATTCCACGAGTGGGGCCATTTTCACAAACCACTGATCTGAGAGGTATGGCTCAACCACATCATCACTTCGGTAGCAATGTGCAATTTCATGCTGCATATCTTCGATCTTGAGCAAAAGCCCTTGCGCAGTAAGGTCAGCGACGACTTTTTGTCGTGCGTTGGTTATAGATAAACCTTGGTATGGCCCTGCATTGCTATTCAATGTGCCATCTTCATTTAAGATATTAATCATTGGCAAATGATTGCGCAATCCGCAAGCATAATCATTGGGATCATGCCCTGGTGTGACTTTGACAGCTCCTGTTCCTTTGGTTGGGTCTGCCAAAAGGTCATCTGCAATGATGGGAATTTCGCGATTGAGCAATGGCAAAACGCAGGTTTTGCCAATCCATTTTTGATACCGCTCATCCTTAGAATTCACAGCAACCGCTGTATCGCCCAGCATAGTTTCAGGCCGGGTGGTCGCAACCACAATATACTCTTGCGTGCCTTGGACGGGGTAACGAATGTGCCAGAAATGGGCAGGGATTTCCTTATAATTCAGCTCATCATTGGAAAGCGCTGTGCGGCATCCTGGACACCAATTGATAAGCCGTTTGCCACGATAGACTAAGCCTTCTTGAAAAAGCCTTAAAAACACGATTCGCACGGCACTTGATAAATGTTCGTCCATGGTAAAACAAGTGCGTTGCCAATCGCAAGAACACCCCAATTTTTTCAATTGGTCAATGATGCGATTGCCATACGTGTCTTTCCATTTCCATATACGATCCAACAAAGCTTGCCGTCCAATATCATGACGTGTTTTGCCTTCTTTTTTATAAAGCTCTCGTTCCACCACAGACTGGGTTGCGATCCCTGCGTGGTCTGTTCCTGGAATCCAGCATGTATTGAACTGCATCATGCGATGGAACCGCATCAACACATCTTGAATGGTGTTGTTCAAAGCGTGGCCTAAATGCAAGGCACCGGTCACATTCGGTGGAGGAATGACAATGGAATAATGTTCTCTTTGATCTGGAACTTCGTGAAAAAGTTGATTTTCTTCCCAGAAACGATACCATTTTGCCTCTATTTCTTGAGGAGTATACGAATTCATCGAAAGCAAATCCTTTCTGAATCAAATTACTTGATGCAAACAGATCTGACTTGTCCTATATCTACATTACCGCGGAATACTTTGATAATACCGTCTTGCTTTAACGTGATCATGCCATCTTTAATGGCTTGCCGCCGCATTTCTTCTACAGAGGCTTTTTTCTGAATCATCCGTTTCATGGTGTCTGTGCCAATCAAAAGCTCATGGATGCCCATGCGGCCTTTATAACCACCATTTTGGCAAGTTTGGCACCCACCAGTTTGATAAAATTTTAGCTCTTCTGTATACGGCATTTTTTCATGCGGAAATTCTTCTTTGCCATATTCATCCACTAATTCATCATAAAATTCTCGTGTAGGATGATAGGTTTTTTTGCATTCTTTGCACAGGGTGCGTACTAAACGTTGTGCTAAAATACCCAAAAGCGCATCAGCAAAATTAAATGGGTCAATCTCTAAATCCAACAAGCGGATAATGGTTTCAGGAGCACTATTCGTGTGCAATGTACTGAATACCAAGTGGCCTGTTAATGAGGATTCAATGCCAATGGCTGCAGTTTCAAAATCGCGCATTTCTCCAACCATAATCACATCTGGGTCAGCTCGCAGGAATGAGCGAAGAGCAGCAGCAAATGTATATCCAATGGCAGGTAAAACCTGAACCTGGCGCAAGCCTTCTTGGGTGATTTCAACAGGGTCTTCGGCTGTCCAAATCTTGATATCTGGCTTATTGATATAGCCTAAAGCAGAGTGCAAACTCGTTGTTTTTCCAGAGCCTGTTGGCCCGACCACTAAAACAATTCCATAAGGCATCTGAATCATTTTAGTGAATTCTGTGAAATTGCGTTCCAAAAGTCCAATTTTATCTAATGGAATTGGTTTACTTGCGGCTAGAATGCGCAATACCGCGTCTTCATTGCTTCCCACAGTTGGAATAGTGGCTACTCGTAGTTCAATATCAGGCCCGCCAAATTTTTTGAGTTGAATCTTGCCATCTTGGGGTTTACGGCGTTCTGCAATATCCATAGCAGCCATGATTTTAATACGGCTTACGACTGCCCTTTTAATGCTGCTAGGCAATTGCTGCAAAATTTGACAATCGCCATCTATCCGGACTCGGACTTGGATATCTCGTTTGTCCATGCCAGGTTCAATATGAATATCGGAAGCCCCCATTTTATGAGCATCTGCTAAGATTTGATTGACCAATCGCACCACAGTGCTGGCCATTTCTTCAGACTCAGCTTCGACTTCTGTGCTTATTTCGGCTGGGGTTTGGGTTGCTTCTAGTTCTTGAATCAAATTCTGAATCGAGTTTTGTGGTACAGCTTCAGCGGTTTTTTCTGCACCAAAGTAATAGTCAATTGTCTTAAAAATGTCTTCTTTGATGCCAACCCAAAGCTTCACACTTTTTCCAGGAAATTGGCGTTTTAGATCATCCACGCGGTTGAGTTCACGTGGGTTATCTATAACAATCTCTACAGTATCTTCGTTCGTTTGTGTAATAGGTGCCCAAAGATTAGTACGCAGATATGCTGCGTCCACATTCATCAATAAGACTTTGGGAATAAGCATTCCAGGGCGAAATTCATAAAATGGCGCATGATAAAATTTGGTCAAAGCACGGCCAATGTCTTCTTTTTTGACTTTAAATTTGTTCATTAAAACGTATGGCACAGATTGACCTAACTCTCGGCTGAGTTGAATTGCCTGGTCCATTTCTTTGCTAAGCACCAGGTTTTCAGCAACCAGCAAATCATATATGTTGAGTTGTTTGCGTTGCATTCGCTTTTGGTTATGGAATGCAATCGCTAAAGTCTCGCATATTTCATTGATTGCATGCGTATCTTCTGAGGTAAAAATCCCTCCGCCGATTTTATTGATAAGCTGCAATACGCCAAGCAGCTTGCCATTCATCAAAAGTGGGGCTGCAATGACCTGTTTTGTTCGAAAGCCTGTACGTTGGTCAAAATCACGATTGAATTGCAATTGCTGATCAATCTGAGACAATTCCTTGACATCATACGCATCCTGAATATTCAGCATGGTTTGGTTTTGTGCTACATAACCGGAAATGCTTGCATTATTGATGGCTACTCGAAATTCGCGAACTTCATCTCCAACTTTAAATTTGGAGTAGATTTCTTTTTCATCTTCACTCACCGCATATAGTGTGATGCGTTCTGCGGCTACCAAACCTAAAATTTGATCTTTTAAATCAAGCAAGATTGAATCTAAATTCGGTGATGAATGGATGCGATTGGTGATTTTATGCAGCCTTTGTTCAAATGTAATTTTGTCTTTGAGCTGCATCACCATACTTGCAGAACCAGGAGTTCTTATGGTTGTTTCATCAGCGTGGTCCTTTTTAAAAAAAGGCATACATCTTCCTTCCTTATTTGGGATTTTCCAAGCAGAAAACTTCACAAAAAAATTCTTGAATTTTGGAAACAGCAATTCCAAAACCAATCGCCTGGTCTGTGCCCACGACAAATGCTGTCAGACCAATCATTTTTCCATTTGCATTGAGCATAGGGCCACCTGAGTTACCAGGCGCTATATTTGCATCACTTTGGATAATATCGCCTCGAACTCCACTTACGGTTCCCCGTGTCAATGACCAGCGATATCCTCTAGGATGGCCAATCACAAAAACATCTTCTCCAACCATAGGTAGCAAAGGGGCCATTTCCAAAGGATGCGGCAAAGGCTCGATCTCCTGGCTAAATTGAACAATGGCTAAATCTTTAGAACGATCCATTTTTACAATTTCGCCTTGGGCAGTCTGTCCATCTTTGAGCATAATCAAAACACCAATGCTATCTTCAACTACATGCGCGTTGGTGAGGACAAAGAGAAAGTTTTGATATTGCACAATCACGCCACTGCCAATTTTCTCATCGGATTTAATCAATACAACTGATGGCGCACATTTTTCATAAATTTGAGTTGCTCCTAATGCAACTGAAATAGGTTTTTCGTGTGTTGATTCATGCGAAAGTGTTGGTAATTCATGTTTGGAA
>JAKLHB010000379.1 GCA_022710345.1 Planctomycetota bacterium | reverse complement strand
GGTCACATCAATCAAGCTAATTGTATGAACAAAGGTTCCTGAGTTTGTATTTGTGGTAATGGCCGTGGATACACAGTTCATTGGCCAAAGTTCTGCATTCTGGGGGGCTAAGCCACAAATTCCTTGGGTATCTACAAAAGCCGCAATGATTCCTGCGCAAGCTGTTCCGTGATTGTAGGATGAGCCATACGGCACAGCTTTGCCAGTGCCCCAACGTCTTGCAATCTCCCACTTAATACCATAACACTCTTTGTGGCTCACTTTATTGGTTAAATCTGGATTTCTAGCCTCTACGCCATCATCAATCAAAGCAATTTTGATGCTGTTATCTGGCATTTTTCCAAGTAAAGGCTTGAAATTACACTTTTCAATATACCATTGCCAGAGGGCGTATGGATCATTGGTCGGAGTTTGCGCGCATTGGAGCTCTTTTTCAGTTGTATAAGGTTGTCTTTTCAAGGCTGCTGGCGTTGCAAATTCTACAAATATTTCATTTGGCAATATACTAATTGGCGGTTTTCTTTGCTGTAGTTGAGCACAATATTCTTTGGCAGTTTCTGGGTTATGGATGGATGTGAAAAATAGGATCCCATCTTTTTGCCACGATTCAAGATCTATTTTAGAAGATTGTTGAATGAGCTGAAACCCAAATTGTTGCAATATCTTTAATTCTTGAGCATATTTGCGTTTATTTTCGCTACGTTGTAAGATAAATTCTGCTGTCTGCACTAGCCAACGATCTCTTCCAAGGCTTTTGGCAGATATTTTTTGAAAACGTGGATCTAAGTTCTGAAATAATTGAAATTTGCCTTGTTGCAATACCTTGCCTATTGGTAAAATTTGACCTTTTTGCAAGGATGCTTCTGTACTTGCACCAGTCACTCCAGTGATGGAAATAAATTCACTGGGTTTTACATCGTCTTCCATCACTAAATAGAATTGCCTTTCTGGCTTGATATTGGAAATAATATGCCCATATTGTTTGCTGAAGGCTTCCTTTTCTTGATTGGAAAACGATTGATAGGTCAACCGTTGAATCATGGCATCTACTGTGTCTTTGCCATATTGCTCAGCTAACTTATCCATAGCATAGAACTTTATGTTTTCTAAGCAATCTATGGCCCAATCAATATTCGCGATGCGTTCTTCTGCATCAGGCCGTTTGGTGCGGGTTTTCCAGTTTTGAAGGATGTCGTTGTAAATGAATTTCTTATATTCAGCACGTGAGTTTCCAAATCGCTTGAGCATGGCTGGATGGTAACAACTTGCGCCAACTAGTTCCACGGCTGTGAGATAATTGGAGATGGCTTGCAGGATTGGAAAACACTTGGGATCAAGCTGAAAACGGGTGTCAATGATTTCTAAGTCAGCAATGCGAGTGCCTAGTTCTTCGATCTCTAGCACCAGCAATGGTAGAAAATACACTTGCGCAGCCTGCATCTCTTGTTCTACACTACGTACTTTTTGTGTATAATCTTTTTTACGGACCAGTTCTTCTTTTTCGAACTTTGCTTCTTCAGGCAATGCTTGAATCTGGAGTTCTAATTGCACCAATCTATTGGACAACTGCTCAATTCTAAAATCTCGCATGGCTAATAGATTGTCTTTGTGCTTCATAAAGCGAGGATAGCTGATGCGGAGTAATTGCAAAGGTGGGATATTATCTACAAATAGACGTTCTGCTAAATGCTGAGATTTTTTTTCCACGACTTCGTATGCTTTGACAACTGGCTCTGTTTCTTGGGCAAAGAAATCTCGGACATCTTGATCCGGAGCAACTGGCTTTTCTCCATCAACCATCAGCACAATGATTCGCTTTGCGCCTTCTTTGCCAGGGCGATGTTCCATCAATTCTTTTTTATCATACTTGCTTGCCAGGAGCTGCAACAGAGTGTTTAGTCCATAGTTGTCATACACACCGCCGTCTGTGACACGCCAGATATCTGTATTACGGCATTTCAAAAGACTTGGCAATCGAATTGCAGAGAATCCTCCAGGAAACGCAGCAGACGCAGCAATGCCTTTTGCCAATGGGAAAGCCTTGCGATCTATACCCAGCAGCTCAAGTCCTAAAATTCGGCTTGGGGCGTATTGTTCGGCTTGGTCTGGATATTCTTCGTAGAATCGCGATAAGCTTAGGTCTAGCCAGGTGCTTTTGTAGCCCAATTCATCAAACCCATGGGTGGGATATGGAGAAAACACGATTTTTTTACGATCATTGAGGGCTGTTGCATTGAGGATCAGAATGGGAATTTTGTTTCCTTTTTGTTGTCTCAAGGTCATCAAATCGTGGATGGTATAGGGAGTTCCATCTTCTTTTGTGCCTAAAACCTCTTTAGCAATCACATCCGCAAGAATATCAGTGCGTGTGCGGTTCGTGAATAAAGTAGCGATTAGCTCTTCAGGCCATACAAGTTGGGATACAATTTCGGTTTCGATCTTTGTCTGCATTTTGTCTTTGAATTGCTGAAAAAAGGCTTCGATTTTTTCTGGGTTTTGAGCCGGGAAATGCACGCAATAGTAGGCACCTGCGAGACTGCCGCCTGAGACTGTGCTCAGGTATTCGAGTTTGTCTAAAATGGTTTGATTCTCTGGCAGTTTGTAATATTTGTGCAAATTGTGCATGGTTGCAGCAGCAAAATACGCAGCACGCGAACCACCGCCTGAAAGGCACATTGTTGTGATTTCAGGTATATCTTCCATGGCTTCTGGAGCCCTTTCCAGCAAGCTTTCATACGGCAGCACTCGATTTATATAAAATTGGTTGTCTTTGAGACTGGTTTGCATTTGCTCGTATTCTGTTTGGATGCCTT
Source organism: Planctomycetota bacterium (assembly GCA_022710345.1). Lineage (GTDB taxonomy): Bacteria > Planctomycetota > Uabimicrobiia > Uabimicrobiales > JABWCH01 > JAKLHB01. Next base: position 1,729 of record JAKLHB010000379.1, on the reverse strand, counting down.
TTTCTTTGCGTTGTTGTTGTTGCTGAGGATCAAAGGTCTGCATAATCTGTGTCTGGCCCCAGACACGACGATGCTCTGACAATGCATTGTACCATTCAGCCCAAGAGGTTTTGAGATCCCAAGAAGCTTTTGGGTCTTGTGTTGGATATCCTAAATCACCAAAAGGGCCGGCCAAAAGAATGATGATTCCAAGAGCAAATAAAACAATGGGCAACCCGACCATCCATAATACCTGGATTGACCAGGCATGACGGTGGTACAAACCATAGGACAAGATTCCTAAAAAGGGCAAAAGAAATAATGTTTTCCAAACACTCGGAATTGTGATCAGCATATCAAAAATCTGAAACATAAAACTTGGCGTGCACAAAATAGCAGCGTATGTTGCCAAAAGCACCGTAATACCCCAAAATCTAAGCGAACATTGGCCGATCTTTTGGAGTAGATGACAACTGGCTTGCAGTGGCTTTGCCGATTTACAAATACAAGGCGTTTTCTCTTCCATCATGATCTGCCTTTCAAAATTTGCAAGACATCGAAGTCATATAGAGCGTAAAAGTCTTGCATTTCTTCAGTAGCGGACCTTCAAGCTTACAATTTCCAATTTTCTAGATACACTGTAAGCCATTAAACTTATTCTTTAACCGAAAATCAATATAAAATTAAAAAAATTGGAATATATTTTTACATCTTCAAAATCATAAACTTAAAAAAATAAGCCAGCATAAATTGCTGGCTTATCTATTTGAAACACGCTATATTACAGAGAATTATCTATTGCAAAAGGCCATTGCCTTTTTCTTCAAAAGTATTGTCTTTTTCGTTGTCTGGTTCCATGGTTTCGATGAATTCATAGTCACGATCATCGAGTTCTAGGCCAAGTTGTTTGAGTTTTTGGGCAATACTATAGATATACAGAGATTTGGGCAGGCGCAAGGTGACACGTACGGGTTGGTCTGTCTGTGCGGGTAATTCAATGGCTTTTACTTCGCAACCGATCAAAAGTGTGTCAAGCACTTGCTGTTTGCGGGTCATGTCTTGCATGACGAAATCCTGGACTTTTTCACTGCTGGAAATCACTTCGCCAAACAAACGAGCAGCAATTTTAGCACGTGCATCCACCATAGCAGCCGCAATTGCATTGACGACTTTTTTGCCATTTGGTGTCCAAGACGCAAGGCCTTGAATGAAAATATTTTGTGGCAGCATATGCTTGATGTCATTGTATTCTTCATCGCTGAGCTGTCGTCTGAGATTTTTTTCAATGCTTTTGATGGCCCAAGTGCGTTGGATCTTGATGGTAGCGCATACCAAGCCATATCGAGTGTCAATGACATCGAGTTCTTCTGCATGTTTTACACCAACAAGGCTGGTGGGGAGGATATAGTTACGGCTGATTTTGCTAATGCTGGTCTGGCTGAGATGAGTGATATTTTCGACCACAATACCAACGATGCGTTCTACAGTGCGAGTCTTGGCATCCAAAATAGCTGCTTCACGAGCTAGCAAGATTTCTTGAGTTTGCCCTCTGCTCGCCCAGTTTGGATCATGCTGTAACTTGAGATTCAGAGGGAAATTGCATTGGCCAAATACAACAGAAACATGAATGAGCATGAGTACGACTGAAATCAAAAGTAACTTTTTCATCACAATCTCCTATGAAGCATGGAGTTGTGCTCCATGAAAGCATAGAGCACAGAAAATTAAGAAAGTTTTTCAAAGGTTATAA
>JAKLHB010000378.1 GCA_022710345.1 Planctomycetota bacterium | reverse complement strand
GCTGTGCAGACAAATTTGAAAAAGATGCACGACGAAATCTCCGATGCTACGAAAAGCTCAAATTTGATCATAGTTAAACCTCATGTTTAAGCCCTGGAATTTTTGCAAAGGGATGTTATGCATATTGATGAATTTTCTCAACTAAAGCAGGCATTGAAAGATTTTGATTTTCGATTGGTCTTCATTGAATATCTTGGCTGGAGTAACCCAAGCAGCACGGATCCGATTTCAATGACTGTGGAAATGCCAGGTCAGCCGGCGCTGTCGTGTACTGCAGTTTGTGTTGCGCAATTGAGCGTGCAGGTGTTTGAAGTTCGATGCACAGATGGCCAGATTCCGAACTATGCAGTGCGAAAGAAAATCCATGCCTTGATCGAGGAATGGGCGTATGAACATTTGCTGATTTTTACAGATGGACCGAGAAAGAGTTGTTTGTGGTCGTGGGCATTGATGGAATTGATCCAGCATGATGCAGAATCCAGCCATGCCGGGTCATACCGCAAATACATTGAGCGCACGCATTTCTACACTCCATTGCATTCCCTGCAGCCATTGTTGGATAAGCTCCTGCATATTGAATTCAACCTTGAGTATTTTAGCAAGCATGGCACGCCGAATGTGATGGAAGTATATCGAAACCTCAAGCAAGCCTTGGATGTGGAAGCCGTGACCAATCGGTTTTATGAAAAATACCGCAACATCCATGAAGAATTGCAAGCCGAAATCCAAGGCATTGAAAAAGAAGCAGATCGAGTCAGGTATGCTTCGGTGCTGTTGCATCGCCTTATGTTTGTGTATTTTCTCCAAAAGCAAGGATTTTTGGACCAGTCCTTGGCCAGCCCATTGGGAGATCGTGCCTATCTTGAAAATCACCTACAACAAAGCAGAACACAGGCATCAGATCAATACTACCGTGTGTTTTTGCATGCCTTATTTTTGGAGGGATTTGCGACTCCATCTTTAGACCGCAAGCCAGTGGTAATGGCGTTGATTGGAAATATTCCTTACCTAGATGGTGGACTATTCCTGGAGCATGAGCTAGAATGCAAATACGCAGGCCAAATCCAGATCCCAGACAAAGCATTTGCCAAAATTCTTGAATTTTTCAGCCAATACAATTGGCACACGGATGACATGCCTAAAAGCCAGGCCGCAGGCAATGAACTCAATCCAGACATCCTGGGATTTATCTTTGAGAAATACATCAACCAAAAAGAATTTGGCGCATATTATACCAAGCCAGAACTCACGCAATATCTATGCGAGCGCACAATCGCAGCAGCGATTTTAGATCAATTGATTGCTCGTGGATTTGTGGATATCCTCAATTTATCTGAAAATGATGTGTTCAACCCAACAGAAATCCTGGAAAATGCCCTGCAGCAGGCCACCCCAGCAATGCTGCATCAACTTTGGTACGAACTTCTACCCAGCCTTACGATCCTAGACCCAGCATGTGGTTCAGGTGCATTTTTATACGCTGCCATGCGCTATCTCATGGAGCGCTATTGCACTGTTTTGCAACTGATTGAAACAAAAGGCAACCCATCAGATCGCGGCCAAATCCAAGAATGGAAAGCCAGGCATCCCAACATAACGTATGCCATCCGAAAGCAGATCATCACCCAAAACTTATTCGGGGTTGACATCATGGCTGAGGCCACTGAAATCGCACGGCTGAGGCTTTTCCTGGCTTTGGTGAGCACGTGTGAAAATATCCAGGACCTAGAACCATTGCCCAACATTGATTTCAACATCATGGCAGGCAATTCTCTCATCGGACTGACTCAGGTATCGCCAGAGCAAATGACAACAATAAGAAAGCAAAGCAATTCCTCAAGCAAAGCAATTCCTAGCAAACAAACTCAGCCAGGCAGCCAGAAAGCCAAAACAACCCAGAAAAAGGTCAAGACATCCAACAAGCAAAAATGCGACCAAGCTGATTTATACCGGCCAACATACTATGAATTGCTGCAAGCAAAACAAGCAGCAATCACCCAATATCGCAGAGAAAGCAGCAATGCCGAAGTCTTATTGGCCCTTCGCACCCAGATTGATGCTCTCCGAAAAACCTCGATGCCAGACTTGCATGAGATTTTGCTCAGTGAATTTCGGCAATGCAAGATTCAGTTTGAAGAATCCACCTGGAATGATGCAAAGCAAGACATGGGCAAGCCCAAGAAACAGCAACTCGAACTTGGGCATATCACGGCCCTGGATCCATTCCATTGGGGATATGAATTTTCAGAAATTATGTGCAAAGGCACCAGCCCTGAGTTGGGCATTCGAGGCGGGTTTGATGTGATTGTGACAAATCCGCCATGGGAGACCTGGAAACCACAGTCTAAAGAATTCTTTGCCAAATATTCAGAAATCGTGCACAAAAACAAAATGAGTGTCCTGGATTTTGACAAACACCAGGCACAAGCCTTGCAAAATGCAGAGATTCGAGCCGCATGGCTGGAATACAACAGCAAATTTCCACACGTGAGCGCGTATTTTCGCCAATCCGCCCAATACAAATTCCAAAGCAGCCAGATCGCAGGAAAGAGAACTCGCTCAGATGTCAATTTATACAAAGTTTTTCTTGAACGATGCTTCCATCTTCTGCGGCCAGGCGGACAATGCGGCATCATCATCCCAAGTGGAATTTACACAGACTTAGGCTGCCTAGGATTGCGCAAAATGCTCCTGGAACATACCCAAATCACAGGCTTGTTTGGATTTGAAAATCGGCAGGGGATCTTTGAAAATGTAGATAATAGGTTCAAATTTGTCCTCCTAACCTTTACCAAAGGCAAGCCCACGCGCAAATTTCCAGCCATGTTCATGCGTCATGATCCTATGGATCTCCATGCATTCCCAGGCCAGAAAGCAATGTGGTTCACCAGGGACCTAATTCAAAAAATGGCTCCAGATTCCTTATCCTTGATGGAATTCAAGACAGCCCTGGACGTGGCCATTGCCGAAAAAATGCTGCAGTTCCCCTTACTTGGCCAAAAAATCCCAAATACCTGGAATGCCCAATTCATACGAGAATTGGACATGACCAATGACAGCGACCTATTCCATCCAGAACCTGGCCCAGGACGGCTTGTTTTGTACGAAGGTAAGATGATCTGGCAATTTCAACACAATTTTGCCCAACCCAAGTATTGGGTAGAAGAGCAGCAAGCCCGCGCCAGGCTGCTGGGCAAAAAGCAGACAGACACAGGCCAGGTTTTGGATTACCATGGATACAGGCTTGGATTTAGAAATATTGCGGCCAATACAAATGAACGTACAATCATCTCTAGCATTTTACCGCCCAATGTTTTTTGTGGCAATAGCTTTCCTGTGCTCCAAATTCACAATGCCCCGGACGAATCCAATATTCCGCTCAAATCCAATATTCCGGACGAATCCAATATTCCGCTCGAATCCAATATTCCGCTCGAATCCAATATTCCGCTCAAATCCAATATTTCTCTATCTGAGCAACTCTTTCTTTGCGCCATTTTAAATAGCTTTGTGCTCGATTATTTCCTGCGCCAAAAAATAACCTGCAACCTGAATTTCTTCTATCTTTACCAATTGCCCATTCCCCGTCTCACTGCCGCGGATCACCGATTTATGTCCATCGTAACCCGCTGCTGCCAATTGATCTGCACAGCCCCTGGATATGCTGCCCTGGCCCAAGAAATCGGCCTGGATCCAAAATCCTGCGGCATCACTGACCCAGCAGCCCGAATCCAAATCCGCGCCGAACTCGACAGCCTCATCGCCCATCTCTACAACCTCACCGCTCTCGAATTCGCCCATGTCCTCAGCACCTTCCCAATTGTCCCCAAAGAGGTCAAAGACATGACGTATGCTGAGTATCAAAAAATGCCATGATATGTAGCCAAATTTTTGAAGCAAACGAGCATGCTAACCCAAACCGTACGGGCCACTTTCGCGGCATACGGCTTTCCAGTTTGGGCTAGCATGGGGAGAGCCTTCCATGACTAACATCATACCTGCAACATTTTTTTGAAAGGTTAGTAGCTATGAAAGTGTTGTTATTTTTGATGTTGGCATTGTTTTGCTATGTGGCGATGACTGCGTGTCAGGATGAAAAAGTCACGGGTGTGAGCCAGAAAAAAAAGCTCAGCTTTACCATGACAGATCCAGGCATCAAGCCCGAGAATATCAAAATCACCATCATGGGAAATGCGAGCCTGCAGGAACAGCAGACTAGCACCTATGACATTGTGGTGGCCAATACCAGCGAAAGTGCTGAGGATGAATTCAGGATCGAGATTCGGTTGTATGGCCTTACATACCAAGGTATTAGTAATCATTCCTGGTCTTTACAAACCACACTCAAGCCCAAAAGCCAGTGGAATGCGTCCTACAACCTGACCGGGGCCAGTGCTGGATCTGGGCAAATCATGGTGAATGTTGGGTTTTCGATTAGCGAAGATTTCCTCCAATCCAAAACCAAGGACATCCAGATCACGCCCAAACCAAAGGAATTGATCTATGGATTACCACCAGAAATCTGGAATGCATGCAAGTACGAATACAATGGTGAATCCATGCTGGAC
>JAKLHB010000377.1 GCA_022710345.1 Planctomycetota bacterium | reverse complement strand
TTCCAGCGTTATGAAGCAGGCGACTGCGCAAAAAAATGTATGGCGAACCTGGCACAGCAAGCCAGCCGTAGCAAAAGCTATGACCTTGCAAAAACCATGACAGCGAAGCTGGCGTGGTTTTTGCCGGGGCATTGCTTTTGCGGCTGGCGTTCGTGGCGCGGGATAGGGGGCCGCGCGGTAGTTGGCAGAGCGTTGGACAAAACTTTACAAACGGACAAGCCATTGATTTGCTTTGGCTTTTGAAAAACCAAACTGCTTTGGATACTTGAGCTCATTGCAAATGCAGATAATATTTTATGAGTTACTAGCTGTCGGCTGATCTATATCCTTGATTTTATCTTCGATCTGACGAGCGGTAGGTAATTTCCCTTGTAAATGCTTTGGTAATTTTTTGGTTAAATAATACTCAGCTACTCCCATTGGTTTCTCAATTCCCCTCAGAGCAAATTCTACTTTAGTTCTTTTTTTTCTCTTACATAAAATGATGCCAATACTTGGATTTTCTTCTGGTAATTTCGCAAAACTATCCAACGCATTAAGATAAAAATTCATTTTGCCTGCAAATTCAGGTTCAAATTCAACAACTTTAAGCTCAATGGCAATAAGACATCTCAGCACTCGATGATAGAATAATAGATCAATGAAATATTCGTCATCATCGACTGTTACTTTATATTGGCTTCCAATAAAAGCAAACCATGGCCCAAGTTCTAAAAGAACATCACGGATTTTTGCTATCATTCTACTTTCAAGTTCTCGTTCTTTTGCAGCACGATCTAACCCCAAGAATTCTAAATTATAGCTATCTTTCAATGCTGCTACTGCTTGTTCCGCTAAGGCTGTTGGTAAAGTGGATTGAAAATTATGTTGCTTGTTGTCGTGCACATCTCTTTCATATAATCCAGATTCAATTTGGTGAATTAAAACAGGTCTGGTCCAAGCATTTTCTATACAAGCTTGAATATAAAATTTGCGCTGTTTTTGGCTCTGCACTTTTTCCATAATTGATATATTTTGCCCCCAAGGAATTTGTGCAACGAATCGTTGCACAAATTCAAAATTGGGATAACTTTTGTAAAACTTGAGCATATATTTAAGATTTCTGAGAGAAAAGCTTGAACTATTAGGCAGATCTGCTCGTAAATCATCAGAAAGTCTCTGTATTACTTTGGTACCCCATCCTTCTGTTTCTTGTTTCTTTGCAATCAATTTTCCTATCTCCCAATAAAGTAAGATCATCTCTTTATTAACTGAGAGATAAGCACGATTGCGAGCTTGTATAATTTTAATTTTGATTTCAGAAAGTAGCTTAGAATACGCAATACTATTCTCTTTTTTTGCCATGTTGATACTCCTGTCTCAGTATCCTACCATTAAAAAAAATAGGCAGGCGATGACAGGTCTCCGCTTTTCGGGCTCGAGTTCCCTAGCCTAAATACATTTTACAGAATTTGAAGTTACTTTAAAATTCGATCTCTTTCAAAGAACAAAAGGCAGTGCAAAGCTAAAGCCTTCGCAGGAAAGGGAAGGGCGAGCTTAGAACAGCAAGCCAGCTTTAGCAAAAGCTATGACCTTGCAAAAACCATGACAGCTTGCTGGCGTGGTTTTTGCGGGGGCATTGCTTTTGCGCTGGCGTTCGTGGCGCTACATGGGGCCGCACGGCGCTTGGCAAAGTGAGGGAAAGTTCTGAACGGAGTGAAGAACATTGACCGAACGACTTTTGTAAACCGCATAAAATAAGGATTCCAGCGTTATGAAGCAGGCGACTGCGCAAAAAAAATGTATGGCGAACCTGGCACAGCAAGCCAGCCATAGCAAAAGCTATGACCTTGCAAAAACCATGACAGCTTTGCTGGCGTAGTTTTTGCGGGGGCATTGCTTTTGCGGCTGGCGTTCGTGGCATTACATGGGATCGCACGGTGCTTGGCAAAGTGAGGGAAAGTTCTGAACGGAGTGAAGAACATTGACCGAACGACTTTTGTAAACCGCATAAAATAAGACTTCCAGCGTTGCACGATAAAAACAGACTTTTGTCAAAAGACATTTTTGCGCTTTGCATCTGGAAGCAGGCAACCAGCTCACTTTAGCGAGCTGGTTAGCATATTTCTAAATAAGCTTTTTTTCTTTCAGAACATCAACAATGGATTTTTTATAAAGCAATTGCTTAACAGGTGTTCCACTACCATGCTTTTTTGCAGTGTCTTTCCAAACTCCATAAGGTTTCCCTTCATCAGTAAGATCCCATTGGAGTCTGTCTTTGTTGTCACGGTAGGAACGGATTAGGCCTGCTCTTTCCAGCAATTTGTTGACTTTTTGTGGGGATATGCCACCTAATAAATCTTTGCCTAATGTTGTGGCGTTGTATTCTGGTTCTTGCGTTTCGCTAGTTAAAGCTGGGAAACCACCGAATGTCAGCAGATCAATCTGGTATTTATCTCGTATTATCTGATTAGCAAAAAGAGATGCTTGATTGCCTTGTAATCCAAAACCATGCGCTAATTCTAACGCTGCTTTTTGCTCAGCTTGCAAAAATTGCAAGGTGGGTTGCGGTTTAGCTAACCCTTTTTCTACAGCAGTAAATATCCGGATAATTTGGATAGCTCGTGTAATCGCTACATCGGATTTTAAAATGGTGGCTAACATATTACAGCCTTCCCACGTGAAGGCTCTTGGCAAATATCCGCCATTCCAGTCGAGGTCACAATTTGTGACCTCGCTCAAACTCTTTGCTTCTTCAAGAGTTAGCAAAAAACAAAAATCATCTGGAAATTTTTCAGGATTACGGCGTACAGCTTGATTGATTTGTTTGGTTGGCATTTGGTAAATTTGAGCTACATGCCGATCAAGTAAAGCTTTAGGCCTGTTAGGTAATTGTAAGATCGGATAGATTGTTTCTTCAATAATGATTTTCTCAAGCATTGGGTACTCCTGTCAAAAGTATGCTGTCATTGAAAATAGGCAGGCGGTGACAGAACCGCTTTTCGGCGACGTCGTCCTAGCCTAAAAAAAGCTTTAAAAGTAACTAGTAAAATTTAACTTCTTATCTTTCGCAGCGACAGTAGAATCTCCACAACCTTTTTCTTGAGCTCTTGAATCTATACTTCCCCTTGCTTTTCTTTAGTCCAGTTTTCCAATTTTTCTAAAATTGCTTTTTGGGCTTTTTCAAGCGTTGTCTTTACTTCTTCAACTTTCTGAAAATCTTTTAATTTTTCTAAAATTGTTTTTTGGACTTTTTCAAGCGTTGTCTTTACTTCTTCAACTTTCTGAAAATCTTTTAATTTTTCTAAAATTTCGTCTTGGGCTTTTTCAAGCGTTGTTTTTACTTCTTCAACTTTCTGAAAATCTTTTAATTTTTCTAAAATTTCGTTTTTGGCTTTTTCAAGCATTGTCTTTACTTCTAGAATCTGTTTTGTTCCTAGCTTATTTGTTGTCTTTGTAGGCGCAACTTCTATAATTTTCACTGCCTCTTTTATAACTTTCTCAAAAAGTTCCTTATACTCTCCTTTATCCAGCTTCATATTATAAGCCATTTCATTTAGCCGATATAAAGCCTCTCTCAAAAACATTACTGCAGATGTGCGACCACCCAATGCAACGATTTCCTCTGATAACGTTATGCGCATTTCAGCACTAAGCTTTTCATAACCTAATTTTGCAATTATTTCTTTTAGCTCTGCTAATGCTGCATCAGGTGCAGGCTCGGTCAAAATCCATAATTCATTGACACCAGTTGACGTATCATTGTATTTGCATATAGCGAAAGTTCCCCTCTTTGTTGCGTCAACTGTAAACCATGTTATTCTATCACCTTCTTCTGGCACTTGCCCAGAAAAAAATTTGCTTAATGATCCCTTATATGCTGGGGCTTGTTTCGCTATACTATGAACACTATACCTTGGTGTATGCTCACTGGCACACCCAGCAATAATCATAAAAATCAATGATAATAAAGATAATAAAAATAGTTTTCCTACCATTTACTTCCTCCTTCAAAAATTTCACCCTAACAACCCGCGAGCAATCCGTTTGCTACGTTATGTTAGACAAGCCAGCGGATGCTGCAACACAAACAGCCAAAACTGATTGCTAAATTCTTAGCCTTGAACACGATAAAAAACATAATAAAAACACAGACTTTTGTCAAAAGGCATATTATAAAACACTTCCCAAAACCCTCAAGACTCAACAATATCGCTGCTTTTGGACGGAAGTAACCCAATGCAAGCTTAGATAAAACTTGATTGCTACCTTATTTGCATGCTGCAAATCAAGCATATAAGCCGATGAGGCAGTTTTTGGGGAATCCGATCTCTTTTTCAAAGAACCAAAAGCAGGCTCGATTCAGTGCAAAGGCCAGTGCCTTCGCAGGAATGGGAAGGGCTAGCCCAGCACAGCAAGCCAGCCGTAGCAAAAGCTATGACCTTGCAAAAACCATGACAGCTTTGCTGGCGTGGTTTTTGCGGGGCATTGCTTTTGCGCTGGGGTTTGTGGCACTACATGGGGCCGCACGGCGCTTGGCAAAGTGAGGGAAAGTTCTGAACGGAGTGAAGAACATTGACCGAACGACCTTT
>JAKLHB010000376.1 GCA_022710345.1 Planctomycetota bacterium | reverse complement strand
ATACTAAAAGATCGGCAATCCCTGGGCAAAAACCAGCGTATTCCTTACTCGATGAGGAGTCAGAGACAGCCGAGAGATCAGAAGTGTCTTATTCTAAAATTCTCATGAGCTCTCGTGATAACTACTTGATCATTCGAGAAAAAGGCGGGCAAGATACACGAAATTATCCAATTCAGATTGGACGACCTTTTCTGCCTGGGGAAATTTCTGATTTCCCGCAAGCAGTTTTAAATGGAAACCGAGTTTTAACACAAACGAGCGTGAAATGCAGGTGGCCTGATGGAAGTGTCAAGCATGCAATTTTATGTTTTTTGATCCCTCGGCTTCGCCCTGAAGGTCAAGTGAAGGTTACATTTACGAATCAAGAAAATGCCAATGACACAGATTTTCTAAGCGCAGAGGCAATGCTGCATGATAAATATAACTTTGATGCTGTGATGGAATTTAGCGATGGGTTGCGCACCATCAAAGTCTCTGGTCGCGAAATGCTCGAAAATAAGCATTTTACTTATTGGCATAGAGGGCCAATTGCTACTTCCATCATTTTAGCTGATCATTCTGAATCTCGAAAGTATGATGTTGGTTTTGATGTGTATCGGCCTATTCGTCCTATCATCCATGCTACATTTTGGCCTGCCATTCATAAAGTCAAAATACGCTTTATTGGAGAAATTGGCAATACCCAAGCATTGGAAGATCAAACTTATGCTCTATCCCTGAAAATAGGGAATCAAAAGCCTAGTCAGGTATATCGCAATCAAGAAATCAGGCACCATGCTCAAAGTCGCTGGACAAAAGCATTTTGGCTAGGGGCTACCCCTACGCAAATTAGCATAGATCATAATATTCGCCATCTTGTACAGACAAAATTCATTCCAAATTATTATGTAGGGCCAGTGTCCACTGGATACGCCATTATGTCTGTTTATAAAACCTGGATAGAAGCAAAAAAAGATTTATTCGAAGCAGGAAATTGGGTGACAGGCATGAGCACTGGTGGTGGAAGACCTGAGATCGGGCCATATCCAACATGGACTGTACTATGGATGTACACGGGAGACCATCTTTTGGAAGAGATGTCATTCGGGAATGCAGACCTTGCGGCTGCATGGCCTTTGCACCTACGAGAAGGCGATCCGACTAAGTATTTTGATGCTGGGCAAACGATTCCTGCCATTGGCCATGTACTTTCCCTGAATGCCCGCCCTTCACTTTGGACTGGCAGAATGACGGATTGGCAATACTGCAAAGAAGTGGATAAAATTACTCCAGTTGGCCCAGTAGAGCAACATAAATGGGAAAACAGTGATTCTCATCAACCCGATCCATTTTCTGTGCAATATATGCTCACAGGAGATTATTGGTATTTAGAAGAATTGATGTTTTGGGTATCCTGGTCTGCGGCTAATGAAAATTCTTCTCCCAATTATGTCGGCGGCCGTGGTCCCGAAGCCGCCGGAGGGCTTGCCTGTGATGTTCCTGCTCAAGCCTGGCTCTTCCGCAATCGTGTCAGAGCTGCTTTTTTAGCTCCAGATAATACCCCAGAAAAGGCATATTTTACAAAGTTAGTAGAAGATGCAATTGCCATTTGGGAAGGCCAACGTGATATTGTTGGCACAAAATTTTATCAAAATACCAATTGGATTTGGGGAAATACATTGGGGAAGCAAGCGATATGGAATTCTGAAGCCAAGCCCAATGACACGAATCCTCAAATTGCTCCTTTACATCATTGGAGGCGTGGAAATCGTTATATCACCAATAGCGGGCTATTCCAAAAAGAGCTTAAGCCAAAAAAAGTTGGAGATTCTGTACTGAGTTGGCAAATCAATTTTTTAATGTTTTCATTAGGTCATGCTCGTGAATTAGGATTTCCAACAGATTCTTTGCTCTCGTGGTTGAGCTATTTTGTCGTTGGACAATTGACGAATTATCAGTATATGCCATGTCTTATTGCATCTTATACAACCCCATCCACCCAAGACGATGATGAATATTTTGAAACTTGGGGCATGGTTCGAGAAGCTTATACAAATGCATTTTTACAAAATGCTGAAGAAATGTTCAAAAATAGTTTGAATGATGCAGAACATGGGTATGGGATTATCGCGATTCCAGCCGTTGCTTATGCAAAAGACTCGGGCATTCCAGGCAGCGATTTGGCTTGGAAATGGATGTTAGGGAATGCTCTGCCCGCGCAGTCTTTGACGAAAAATCCCAAATGGCTTATTGTGCCCAGAAATCGGTAATTCTGCATGATCTTTCTTTTACAAAGGAGTTTTGCATGGAGGAGCGAATTCACCAGCAAATTGCGAAAGAACTCAATCTCCCATTGTCTAGTATTCAAGGTACAGTTTCTTTATTAGATCAGCAAAACACAATTCCATTTATCACCCGGTATCGCAAAGAGGTTACTGGTGGACTCGATGAAGAGCAAATTCGAGCAATCCAAGAACGGTTGCAATATCTGAGAAACTTAGAACTACGCAAACAAGAAATCTTAGAAAAAATTCAAGAGCAAGGTAAGTGCACTCCAGAATTGCAGCAACAAATCGAAACTGCGACTACTTTAAAGACTGTGGAAGATTTGTACTTGCCTTATCGGCCTAAACGCAGAACAAGAGCGATCATTGCCAAAGAAAAAGGACTAGAACCACTCGCCAAGTTAATTGTGCAAAGTTCTCTTGAATCTCCAGAAGCATTAGCAAAGCCTTTTATTTCTGAGGAAAGGCAAGTGCCAGATGCTAAAGCTGCATGGCAAGGTGCAATGGACATCGTGGCTGAAATGATTTCAGAAGACATTCGCGCACGACAAAAAATTCGTGAACTGATGTCTAAATCAGGGTTCATTGTCTCTCAAAAAAATAGTGAGACCAAAGAAAATGAGCATGTATATCAAGATTATTTTGACTATCAAGAACCTGTACAGGCCATTCCAGCTCATCGCATCTTAGCCCTAGATCGCGGAGAAGAAGAAGGCGTACTGAAAATTAAAATCACGGTTGAAGAAGAAAAAGTCTGGGGTGCACTAGAACGTATCTATATCACAAGTTCACAAAATACCTTATTGGATTTTCTAAAAGAAGCTATTCAAGATGGCTACAAACGGCTCATTTTGCCAGCGATCACAAGAGAAATCCGAAATGAACTTACAGAAAAAGCACACGAACACGCAACTCAAATCTTTGTCAAGAATCTGAGGAATCTTTTGCTTCAGCCACCCTTGAAAGATATGTGCATTATGGCCATTGATCCAGGCTATGTGAGTGGCAGCAAACTAGCTGTCTTATCTGAACTAGGCGACCTTTTGGCTTGTGATATTATGTATCCACATCAACCTCAAAAGCAGCGGAAGGAAGCAAAAGCAAAGCTCACACAGTATCATCAAAAATACGCATTTCAGGCAGTGGCTATTGGCAATGGTACAGCTTCACGAGAAACCGAAGAACTAATCTCAGAATGGATTCAAGAAGGCAATCTGTCTGTTGTATACACCATTGTAAATGAAGCAGGAGCCTCTGTTTATTCAGCCTCAGAAGCAGCGCGCGATGAATTTCCAGAGTTGGATGCTAGCTTCCGCGGCACAATCTCTATTGGGAGACGACTGCTAGACCCGCTTGCCGAGCTTGTCAAGATTGATCCCAAAAGCTTGGGTGTGGGAGAATACCAGCATGATGTCAGCCCCAAAGCCTTAGACAAAGCACTGCATGATGTGGTGGAGTCTGTGGTCAATTATGTAGGTGTAGATGTCAATCGTGCTTCGCTGGAATTGCTGTCGTATGTGTCTGGCATCAATCGCAGGACAGCGAAAAATATTTTATCTTATCGTAAAGAACATGGCCGATTCCAAACTCGAGAAGAACTTAAAGATGTGCATGGCATTGGCGATGAAATTTTTACACAATGTGCCGGATTTCTGCGTGTGGCAAATGGTAGAAACCCGCTGGACAACACAGCAATCCATCCGGAAAGCTATCCTGTGTGTCAGGAATTGCTGAATATTTTGCAAGAAAAACCACAGGAACTATTTCAACGCAATGCTATCATTACGCTCAAAATCAAGCAATACAATCTTCAAGAATTAAGCATGCAACTCAAAGTTGGACAGCCTACGTTGATGGATATTCTCGAAAATTGTAAAAAGCCAGGCCGTGATCCACGAGATCAGGTACCGCCGCCTATTCTACGAAAAGAAATCCTCACCATGGATGATCTCCAACCCGGACTATGTCTGCAAGGCACAGTTCGGAATGTGGTTGACTTTGGAGCATTTGTGGATATTGGAGTGAAAACCGATGGCCTGGTGCACGTTTCCCAGATGTCCAAGCAATATGTCAAAAATCCAATGGATGTCTGCAAAGTAGGCGATATTGTGCAAGTCAAAGTACTCAACGTGGACAAAACACGCAATCGCATTGCCTTGACAATGGTGATTTAGCGATCGCATTGCCTTGACAATGGTGATTTAGCGAGACTCCATGATTTTGGTTACTACTTTATTCAAACAAAAAAGTGTGCATGGTTAGTGCACACTTTTTGTTTTAGTGCTATGATTGTTTTTTCTATGGGTTG
>JAKLHB010000375.1 GCA_022710345.1 Planctomycetota bacterium | reverse complement strand
TTGGAAAGCCGTATGCCATGAAAGTGGCCCGTACGGTTTGGGTTAGCATGGGGGCGAGAGCCTTCCATGACTAACATTAGCTGTGTTTTACTATCATTCGATAAGGAGATACCCCCTGCTTTCTAAAATCAAAATGCTAGCACCAGGGACAAAGCTGAGAAAAGCATTGGATGACATTGTTAAAGCCAAATTTGGAGCACTTTTATTTTTTGTAGATGATTTTCCAAAATACGAAAATAGCATGCAAGGCGGATTTCGTTTAGATATCAGCTTTTCCCCAGAAAAACTATATGAACTTGCTAAAATGGACGGTGCCATTATCTTAGATCAAGATGGCACGAAAATTCTTGGTGCTAATATTCATTTAGTGCCAGATCCTGCGATGCCTACTTCCGAGACTGGAACTAGGCATCGCACTGCAGAACGGATCGCTCGTCAGAGTGACTGTATGGTCATTGCAGTTTCCCATCGTCGTTGCATCATCACTGTTTACTACAAAACATACAAATACATGTTAAGCGATATGGATTTTTTGATCCCTCGGGTCAGCCAGGCATTGAATACATTGGACAAATATCGCCAAAATTTCGACAAGCTGCTTGCTCAAATTGATATGGAAGAATTTGGCAATCAAAACCAACTTAGGAGCATTGTTGAGACTGTTACAAAAGGGATTGAAGTTTTGAAGATTCGAGAGCAAATTGAGCCATATTTGATTGAATTAGGTGTGGAAGGTAAATTAGCAAAGATGCAGCTCGAGGAAATTATTGCTGATATAGATGATGTACTCGTTGCATTTATCATGGATTACTGCAATCATGAAATCAATGAAGAAGAAAGCTTGAATATTTTGAATAATCTTCGCAGCTTAAAAGAGCTTGGGCCATTGGTCATCGCCAGGTACATAGGCTATGAACTGACGAATGTAACACAATTGGATGAGATCATCACGCCCACTAAAGGTTATCGTTTTTTAGTATATAATGCGCGTATTCCTATAGCAATTGCTCGGAGGGTCGTTGCTACATTTGACAATATTTGTCAGCTTAGTACCGCCAACATCGAGGCCTTGAAAGCTGTGGAAGGAATTGGGCAAAAGCGGGCTTTGACCATCTTAGACACTCTAGAAACCCTGAAAAAGCGCCGCCATTTTTAGCAAATAACAAAAGACAGAGCAGGAATCTGCTCTGTCTTTTTTGTTTGATCGTGGCTACTTGATGCAGACAGCACGCACCATCTTTAAATCTGTGCTACCTTGGAAAACCTTGAGGATGCCGTCTTGTTTCAATGTGGTCATGCCTTCTGCGGTTGCTGTTTCACGTAATTCATCCACTTTAGCTCGAGATTGAATTAATGTTTTGATGCGATCGCTGTTGAGCAAAAGTTCATGTATACCTAAACGACCACGATAGCCTGTGCTATTGCATTTTGGACAGCCGGCTGCTTGTTTGATTTCCAAACCTTCAGTATAAGCAGGGCCTTTTCCTTCATAAGATTCTTTTCCAAAATCTTCGACTAGTTCATTGTATTCTTCCACTGGAAGAGGATGCGCTTGTTTGCAATCTGAGCATAGCCTTTTGGTAAGACGTTGTGCCAAGACACCCAAAAGAGCATCTCCAAAGTTAAAGGGATCTAGCCCCATATCAATGAGGCGCACGATGGTTTCAGGCGCGCTATTGGTGTGCAATGTGCTAAGCACTAAGTGGCCTGTGAGGGATGCTTCAATGCCCATGGCTGCTGTTTCATGGTCGCGCATTTCGCCAACCATGATCACATCAGGGTCTGCGCGTAAAAATGCGCGCATGGCTCGAGCAAAAGTATAGCCAATTTTAGATTGGACTTGTACTTGGCGAAGCCCTTTTTGCGTGATTTCCACAGGGTCTTCGGCTGTCCAGATTTTGATGTCAGGTGTGTTGATGAATCCTAATGCAGAGTGCAATGTTGTTGTTTTACCTGATCCTGTTGGCCCTACTACAAGAATGAGTCCATAAGGTAAAGCAACGATTTTTTTAAATTCGCGAAGGTTGCGTTCTGAAAATCCCATATTATCTATTGGCATCGGTTTGCTAGAAGCCAAGATACGAAGCACTGCATCTTCATTATGCCCGACTGTGGGAATCGTGGCAACGCGCAATTCAATGTCCAGTTTTTTATAAAATTTTTTGAATCCAATCTTACCATCTTGTGGCAATCTGCGTTCAGCAATGTCCAGGCCAGCCATGAGTTTGAGCCTGGAAATCAAGGCGCGTTTGATTTGGTTGGGCACTTTTTGATATACATAGCAATCACCATCTGCCCTGAACCGAATGACAGTGGCTTCGCGTCCATGATAGGGTTCGATGTGAATATCCGATACGCCTTGCTGATATGCATCCACAATGATTTTATTCGCCATGCGAATGATCCCGCGATCTTCCGGATCATCTATAGAAGCTTTTTCTTCTTCTCCATCATCATACGATTCCATAGATTCGCCAACAATTTGGCTAAAATCCGTGGCAGCCATTTGTCGTAAGGCGGCTGCGACTGCCTCAGGGCTTTCTTCTGCTTCCTTTCCTTCTGCTGGGGCTGCTTCCGTCGGTGGCTGCACTGCTGCATATTTTTCTTCAATAGCTTGTCGAATTCCGTTTTCTGTTGCAAGCACAGGGTGAATATGGCAATGAGTTAAAATTTCCAGATTTTCTCGGAATGCTGGCTCCCATGGATCTACTGTTGCGACTGTTAAAATATCATTAATTTTAGAAATAGGAAATGCAAGGTATTTCAATGCAGCATTTTTATCAATCAGTTTTAAGATTTCAAATGTTGGTTTGACTCGGCTAAGGTCTAAGGGCGGAATTTCACTTTCCAAAGCTGCCCAACTGAGTAATTCTCGCTCTTGGAGAAGCCCAGTTTTCATTATCATAGTGCTGAACGTACTATTGCTACTACGTGCTTGTTCTTCTAAGGTCTTCAATTGATCCAAATTTATTTTTCTGCCTCGCGTGAGCATTTTGGCTAATTTACGGTCATAAGCTATTCCCATTTTTTCTACCTTTCCACAAATAAATATTATCATCGCAATGAATTTATTTAGCCGTGTTGCATAGGAGCCCATTTAGCCATGATTTTCAGAGCACTATGGATCCCGTCCATAGCAGCCGTCATAATGCCTCCTGCATATCCAGCACCTTCTCCTACTGGATATAGATTTTGGCAAGAAAGCGAATATCGTTCTTGGTCATCTCGCACAATGCGTACAGGGCAGGATGCACGGGTTTCGGGCGCAATTAATATTCCATACCGTAAAAATCCTGGCATTTCTTGGTCAAATTCTTTAAGGGCTTGAAACAGTCCTTCTGCAATATTTTTAGGGAACAAGCTTGCTACATTAGCACCTCGGATCCCAAAAGCATAGGAAGATTCTAGTTTGCCAGACGTAGGCATACGATGGATGAAATCGCTAGCTTTTTGGGCAGGTGCTGTGAAATCGCTTCCGCCGAGAATGAATGCTTGTTGTTCAATTTGGCTGCGGTAACGAATGCCTGCAAGTGCATCTTGACTTTCCAAATCCGTCGGCTCTACCGTGGCTACCAATGCAGCATTTGCCCATTTGGAATCTCGTTTGTGGTGGCTCATGCCATTGGTTACCAAATGCCCAGGCTCTCCTATAGCGGGAATGATTTCTCCGCCAGGGCACATACAAAAACTACAGACCTGTGGATAGAGTTTGGATTTACGGGCTACTAGGCGATACGCAGCGGGCGGTAATCGAGGATCATTGGCATACTTACGGTAGCGATTTTGATTGATGAATTCTTGAGCATGCTCAATTCTTAGACCCATCTGAAATGGTTTAGGTTCCATGATGATGCCTAGCCTTTGGATCATCTCAAACGTCGTTGGGCAATGGCCGCCACTTGCCAGGATCACCACATCAGCAGGAATCAGTTCTAAGTTTGTTGAAACGGATTTGACTTGATTTTGTTGGATTGCCATGTCCTGGACACTTTGGCCAAAGCAGAATTCGCCATGCCAGCTCATGATTTGCTGACGCATCCGGATCATCACTGCTCTGAGCCTATCGGAGCCAATATGGGGTGGTGATTGGTATAAAATTTCTGGAGGTGCCCCATGTTCCACAAGAATTTGCAATATCTGAGGTACAAGGCCGCTAGTGGCACCTGTATATAATTTTCCATCTGAGTAAGTGCCTGCACCGCCTTCTCCAAAAACATAGTTCGACGTGGGATTCAATTGTCTTGTCTTCAAAAACGTTTGAATATCTTGATGGCGTTGTTCAATAGGTTGGCCTTGTTCTATGATCTTAGGGCAATATCCATGTCTGGCAAGCCAATATCCTGCAAATAAACCAGATGGACCAGAACCAATGATAACAGGGCCATGGTCTAAAGGTAGGTTGCCAAATGTAATTTTTTCAGGTGGTTCTGGCTGCATCCATTGAATTTGATTTGGTTTTTCTGTGATTGAGATGGCTTCTTTGAGCATAACATCCACACAGTATTGAAACTGTGGCTTGTTCCTAGCATCTAGTGAACGTTTTACGATTTGGATGCTTTGTACTGCTCCAGCAGTGA
>JAKLHB010000374.1 GCA_022710345.1 Planctomycetota bacterium | reverse complement strand
TTTTTTGATTGATACAGATTAAGGATATTTTTTTAGTATATTCTAGCATAACAAGTTAGAATTTCCGAAAATCCACATAGTATGGAGAATTTTTTTTCTACTTTGCTTTTGGACAAAAATTTGCTATAATATAGCATACTTAGGTATTTGTATTGCTTCTAAATTGATGAGGAGTATTATTTAATGACTGATCAAAATCCCCATGCCGTAGTCGGCAGTAAAGTCATTCCATTGGAATTGAACCTTCCCTATAAAATTGCAGATATCAAACTGGCTGAATGGGGCCGCAGAGAATTACAACTTGCTGAAAATGAAATGCCTGGCCTTATGGCAGTCCGTGAAAAATATGGACAGCAACGCCCATTAAAGGGGCTTCGGATCACAGGCAGCTTGCACATGACCATTCAAACAGCCATGTTGATCGAAACTTTGGTAAAACTTGGTGCTGAAGTTCGGTGGGCTTCCTGCAATATTTTTTCGACCCAAGACCATGCTGCTGCTGCAATTGCTGCTGCGAAATCTGCTGCGGTTTTTGCATGGAAAGCAGAGTCTTTGGAAGAATATTGGTGGTGTACAGAGCAAGCCCTGACTTGGCCAGACGGCAGTGGTCCAGACCTTATCGTGGATGACGGTGGAGATGCTACCCTGTTCATCCATCAGGGAATGAAGATTGAAGAAAATCCTCGCCTGCTCAATCAGCCTCAGTCCAACAAAGAGATGCAGATCATCATGGATCGTTTGGCTGAAACCTACAGCCGCGATTCCAAACATTGGCATACCATAGTGCCCAAAATTCGCGGTGTATCTGAAGAAACAACTACGGGTGTACATCGTTTATATCAAATGCAAGACCGTGGAGAGCTTTTATTTCCAGCGATCAATGTGAATGATTCTGTGACAAAATCCAAATTTGACAATCTTTATGGATGCCGTGAATCTTTGGCAGATGGGATCAAGCGTGCCACTGGTGTAATGGTAGCCGGTAAAGTAGTTGTGGTTTGTGGATATGGAGATGTGGGCAAAGGCTGTGCTCAATCTATGCGTGGTTTTGGTGCCCGTGTGGTGGTCACAGAAATTGACCCTATTTGTGCATTGCAAGCGGTAATGGAAGGCTTCCAAGTAACTACAATGGAAGATATTGTGGAAATCGCTGATATTTTCGTCACAGCCACTGGCAACTGCGGCGTGATTCGTGGCGAGCATATGGAACGCATGAAAAATGAAGCCATTGTGTGCAATATTGGCCACTTTGATAGCGAAATTGATATGCAATACCTCGAAACCAATGCCAAATGCCGCAAAGAAACCATTAAACCACAAGTAGATCGTTGGCATCTAGTGTCAGGCCGTTCTATTATTGTGCTGGCTGAAGGCAGATTGGTCAATCTTGGATGCGCGAATGGACATCCAAGTTTTGTGATGAGTTCTAGCTTTACCAACCAATGTTTAGCTCAGATTGCGCTAGCAACTCAAAAGTATGGTCCCAAGGTTTATACTTTGCCCAAGAAATTGGATGAAGAGGTGGCACGATTGCAATTGGCAAGGCTGAATGTCCGCTTGACAAAATTGACAGAAAAACAAGCGCAATACATTGGCGTTCCTGCGGAAGGACCATATAAACCAGACAGTTATCGCTATTAAAATTCTTTGCAAAAAGTGTCATGAACAAAAATGGCCTGCGAATGCCATATATGGTGATTCGTAGGCCATTATACTATGCAAATCCCGTATCTTAATCCTTGATAATCTCGGGCATCGTGCCTGAGAGATTAAAGCTGGTCGGCCGATTGACCCATTTCATAGCTTCTTCAACTGTGATAATATCTTTAGCCGCAAGACGTTCCAATGATTTTTCTAAAGTAATCATGTTTTCTTCGAGTTTGTCTTTTGTTCTACTCTGCATGATAGAATAAATTTGTTCAATTTTGCCTGTGCGAATTAAATTGGACACTGCAGGATTATTGTTGAGGATTTCCATGGCCACAACGCGGCCAGGTGGATATTTTTTCGGAATCAATTTTTGAGAAATAATGTATGCTAAGCTTAAAGAAAGCTGGTTGCGTATTTCGTCTTGGCGTGCGCTAGGAAAAAAATCTAAGATACGGGTGATCGTTCCGGTTGAGTCTCTGGTATGGAGTGTGGAGAAAACCAAATGCCCTGTTTCTGCTGCGGTCAATGTCCATGCAGCAGAATCTATATCTCGCATTTCTCCTACAAAAATAATGTCTGGGTCTTCTCGGAGTAATGATCTGAGACCACTGCCAAATGATTCTGTATTTTTATGAATTTCACGTTGGGAAATCAGAGCTTTTTGTGGTTTGAACAAAAACTCAATTGGGTCTTCTAATGTAAAGATGCGACATGCTCGATCTTGGTTGATTCTCTCGATCATTGATGCAATGGTTGTGGATTTGCCAGCGCCTGTGATGCCAGTCACAACCACAAGTCCTTGGTTGCGATCTACAATATCTTTCCAAACTTTATTTGGAAATCCAATTTCTTCCACAGTGGGAATGGTCATACTTAAAGCACGAATGGCTGCTGCAATTCCGTCATTATCATAAAATACGTTAATGCGGAATTGGTAATCTTCAAAATGATAAGATGTATCTACTTCCATGAGCTTATTACGGAGCTTGAGGCGTTCTGCTTCAGGAATCAAGGAAAAAATAAGATACTCAGTCGTGTTGGAGTCTAAAGGATCACCCGCTCGTACTAAGTCTCCGTCCACACGAAAACAAGGTGGCTCGCCAACTTTAAGATGTAAATCAGAGACTCGGTTTCCATATTTTTTGAAATCACGCAAAAGATCGTGCATACTTAATTCTAAGGTTTTGTCTTTTTTTTCAATCTTATAAACTTTTTGATTGGGATCATAATTTGCATGAGTATTTTCCATAGTGCCCTTTCTTTGGCTTGCTCAGAAATGTAGAAAACATATGCAAATGTCACTTGAAAACATCCACCGCCGCACCTTAGTGCGGCTTATTTTTATAGTATATTGGCTGCTCATTTTTGAAGGTGCCCTGCGTAAGTGGTTGTTACCTGGATTGCATCAAATCATTTTTTTCGTACGTGATCCATTGGTTTTATGGATATATATTTTGGCTATATTATATCATTTTCGGCCAAAACCAGCGGCTTTGTTTTGGTATGGAATTTTGCTAGGATTTGCCATTAGCATAGGCAGTATTGCCCAATATTTTTTACTTCCAGAAATACGAGTTTTGGTGATGTTGTATGGATTACGCACTTATTTTTTTTATTTTCCATTGGTTTTTTTGATGGGTAGTATTTTGCGATATGAGGACATCAAACGATGGGTACGTCTTAATCTTTTCTTAGTGATACCTATGACAATTTTGGTTGTCATGCAGTATTATTCGCCTCCGGCTGCTTTGATCAATCGTACTATAAGTGAGGTCGTTTATACAGATACAGGCAAAGGAGGCGGAACCATTGTGCGTACTATTGGGACATTCACTTTTTTTCATGGCCATCAATTATTTTTAGGAAGTATGTTTTTATTTTGCCTAGCTAATTGGACATTGCCTTCGAAAGATCGAGCTTTGTCTGGATTTTGGCTTTACGCCACAAGTGCAGGGGTCGCCATCATGCTATGCCTGGATTTTACACGTGCTCCGATTTATATGGCATGCTGCATCCTCTTGGGTGCATGTTTGAGCAGCTTCTGGCTTTCTAACATTCGCCAAAAGATAGCAGCGAGCATTTTGCCAATCATGCTAGCAATTGCATGTTTGGCTCTGTCTTGGCTATGTTTCCCAGACGCAGCAGAGTTGAGAATCGCTCGTTTTTTGTATTGTGATGATACAATCACTCGCACCGTGGGTGTTGTAGCTGAATTTGTAGAAGTTTTACAATTAGCCAGAGATGCGCCATTGGGCTATGGTATTGGAACCACAAGTCGCGGAGGAACAGCATTGGGTGGTCAAGCATTTCGATGGGCTGGCGAAAATGAATGGCGGCGTATCATTAGTGAAATTGGCCCATTTTTTGGTATTTTGTATATTGCTCTACGAGTTTGGTTACTGCTTTGGCTTTTGAAAGGGGCCATTCGGGCTGTTCGATGCTATAACCATCCATGGCCTTTGCTTTTCATTGCGTATATTGGTCCTATTGTCGCAGTATGGTACATCAATACAATTGGATCAGTTCATGGATATGGTTGGTTTTTTGCCGGCATTTGCTGTGCATTGAACCATCAGACACTAGGCAAAGCATCAAGCAATGGCGTATCATACAAATGGACGATAGCGGCTAAAGCCAGCTTGAGCCCCATGTCGTTCAGATAACCATCATTGTAGCCTCGTCTTTATTTATGGTTGTGCACATAAGAATATGCAAGGCAATTTCTTATGTGCACAACCAAAAGCCGATGGCTGCACATCGTTGGTATAAACAAAAAATTTTATTTTTTTTCAGATGGATCAACTTCTGGAACTACCACATTACAAGCAAGCGCAATAGCTGGGACTACAACGATAACACTTCCGGCGACTACCGGGACAGTGGCACTTACAACATCTCCAACATTTGACACCTCAATAACCGGATCATATTTAACACCGTCTGAAATGTTGA
>JAKLHB010000373.1 GCA_022710345.1 Planctomycetota bacterium | reverse complement strand
GATTAAGCACACAAAAACCAGCTTCACCCAAGGTGGTAGCAACCAAAACAAGATTAGGCATGCAAAAGCCAGCTTCACTTCAATCTAAAGCAATGCAAACAAAATTAAGCTCGCAACAGCCAGCTTCGTCCAAATCTAAAACACCAAAACCAGCTTTGCCCAAGTCTAAAGCAGCTAAGCCGAAATTAGCCACCCAAAAACGAGCCAAAAGCAAAGCAACAACATGGGCAGCAGTGAGATCGAGCAAGGCTGGAGTATCGAGCAAGGCGAAAGCATCTGGCAAGGCGAAAACCTCCGCAACGCCTAGAGCATCCAAAACCTCAAAAACGTTGGTGGCTGGAAAAAAAACAACGATTCAGCCAGAAGCGATCATGTATTATCAAGACCTGATGCCAGGTGAGCCGAAGAAGTCGCCGTTTTTGGGCACGCAGCTCACGTCGTATACCCAAAAGCCGCAGGTTCAAAAATACATCCAAAAGCACAGCAAAGCCAATCTATATCTTGGTCAAAGGCCAGTGATTCCGCGTGCTAAAAAAGTGACCACGTGGGGTGAGGATATACCGTATATTCTTGCAAGAGAAGAAGATAACTTATTGCCTTCTTTTACATTTGTGGGCAGAAACGAGATGTTCCGAGCATTGGAGACGCAACGAGGGAATGCGCGGCATACGGCATTGATTGGCATGAGAAAAATGGGGAAAACTACGTTTTTAAAGCGATATTATGATTATCTCTTTAGCGCATCCGAAGCTGCGATTCCGTTTTTCTATTCATTCATGAACCTGGACGAAAAAGAAGGCAGCAAAAAATCGGTTGTAAAAGTAGCCGAGCGAATGATGATTGTTTTTTTGAGCCAGGCTTTAGGATTTTTGACGCAAAATCCAAAGCTCAGCAAAAATAATGAGCTGAAAACGCTTTTATCAGCATTAGAAAGTTTGCCAACTGAAGCTAAAGAACGGTATTATGAAATCTTCCAGCAAATGATTCAAAATTGGTATGATGATGGAATTTTGCATCCGTTATACACCATGATGCAACGTTCTATAGATTTAACGCTTGCCATGAAATTTTATTTTGATCTTTCTCCTGTGATCATGCTAGACGAATACCAGGAAGTTGGGCGGTCATTTGTGGATGAAAATGGAGAAAGCTATAATTGTATTCCTATGATGACAGAATACCATTGCAATGAAGATATCTTCATTGTGTTGAGTGGCTCAGGGCTGACCACGAGGATGGAAGAAGCGCTGCCGCCAGCGCTGGAGTATCGGATCGAACGAATTCCATTTGGCCCATTGGAAAGAGCGGACAGCATAGAATTGATGGACAGGACGATGAAAGCCTTGAATATTCAAGGCTTTAGTGAGATGAAAAATGCGTTGTATTGTTTGGTAGATGGAAATCCCTATTTTATGCGGAGTGTGCTTTCGTTTAATCTTGCGTATTATAAAAAATTTGGAGAAAAGGATTTCTCAAGTCTGGATGGATTATGGAAAGCGTACGAATTTGAATGCGGAAATGCAGCAGGAAATATCTATGATTTCTGGCATTGGTATTTGATCCGGAACTGGCAGGCATATCCCACATTCCTGGAGTTTGGGCAGGATGTGTATAGCATTTTGGAATTCTTGGTGAATCGTCGGGAAGAGACAGTGTATTTTGAAGATATTCAGGCTTTCATGAAAAAAGACGTGAAGGAACTGATCCCGATTTTGATGCACTTAGAGCGGATAGATTTGATCGAATGGAACCATGATTCAGATGTGATCTTTGTGATGAAAGAGCCGACAATTGTGCTGAGCATCCGGGCCATCAAATACCCGTTGTTCCATCCAAATGATCGAGATCAAAAGCATCGAGAGGAAAACCTGCATAAAGATGCGCTGGCAGTATACGAAATGAGAAAAGAGCTGGAAGAACTCAAAGAAAAAGAGCGGAAACTGAGGCATGAAGTCAGAACAATCCAGGGGAATATGAGCACAGTGCAGAATGATTTGGAAGGAGTGAAAGAAACAATCGAGTCCTTGTCCGGAATGATATATTATGAAAAAGGAATGGAATCCGAAGAAAGCATGCGTGAGCTGGTAGCGCAGAAAAAAGGCCTGTTCGCGCATTACCCAATGGTTGGCTACATCCGAAGCCAGCGAATCCGCGACCCTCTGACCAAAGAAGGCCATGAACTGGACTGCATCGTGGACCTGGATCCACAAAAATTACCCTTGAAAAACCTCCCGTCCGTGAAATTGGACTATACCACCCCAGCCGCGCCCAGTGGCCTGCGCATGGAACTCGTCCAGGCCCCTGGAGTCAACATCTCCGACACACAACCCCGAGGAATGCTCGTGGGCGAAGAAAAAGATCAGAAAAAGAAATCCACCTTGGCCCAAGTTCGACATTTCATCAAAAGCCTGACCGCGCTCCAACGCCTCTACGGCCTAACCCACGTCTATGCTGTATTCCACGCCTGCGCTGGCTTTGAAAAAAACGCGGAGCAAGAACTGATCCAGCATAATATCATTGTGGCCAAATACGAGAGGGAGAAAAAATAGAAGAAGACGCAAGCTATAAAAACTAAAGCAGGCGATCTTGATTTGCTTCTGTGCCCAATATCTGCCCATAGAAATGAGAAAATATCTAAACCGTGTAAAAACACGAATAAATGAGGAGGTACCCCATGATCAAAGAAGTATTGCCATTAAAGTATGGAGTGGTGTTCAAAAAGGCATTTGGAAAAGTGGAAGTGTTCAAGGCATTTGTGAAAGATGTGCTGGGAATCGAGCTAGAAATAGATGAAGTACAGCAAGAATACGAATATCCCCAAACATTAGGAGAAGTGAGGACCAAGTACGATTTGTTTGCAGAAGACAGTAAAAACAGAACAATCGTGGAGATTCAGCACATCAAAGAAGATGATTTTTATGATCGCTTTTTGTATTACGAAATACTAGGAATAGCAGAGCAAATCATCAAAAGCGCAGATTATAGCATTTCCAAGACCGTGTATAGCATCATAGTGTTGACGAGTTTGCCAAGGGATAAAAGCATTTACTTTAGCACAGGAATAGTTGACTTTGACGTGCTCATTCAGGACCAAGATAAGTTTGGGCAAAAAGCCGGGATATATGAACATAAGCTCGTATTTCTCAACCCCAAACTCGTCAGTGCTCAAACACCTGCGCTCATTCGGCCCTGGCTAGAGTTAATCGAAGATAGCCTGGATTCCAGGCTAGATTCAGATGTATACACAGCGCCAATTTTTCAAAAGATCATCACAGAAATTCGTCTCGATCGTCTTTCCATTGATGAACGTACCAGGCTCAAAGACGAAGCGGTTTGGGACAAAACCAAACGCAATGCCTTTGAAGAAGGCCTTGTTCAAGGCGAGGCCAAAGGTAAAGCTGAAGGTAGAGCCGAAGTTGCTCAAAATATGTTGCGTTTGGGAATCGCCTTGAATCAAATTGCCCAGGCCACAGGTCTAAGCATAGAAGAGATACAAAAATTGAGCTTATAAAGTAACCATGCAGATTGGCTGCATATAATAGACGATTGCAGCCAATCTGTGCAATGAGAAACCATGACCAAAACAGTGTGTTGTAAAAAATGGAGGCGTACCCCAAGTCCGACATTTCATCAAAAGCCTGACCGCACTCCAATGCCTCTATGGCCTGACCC
Source organism: Planctomycetota bacterium (assembly GCA_022710345.1). Classification (GTDB taxonomy): domain Bacteria; phylum Planctomycetota; class Uabimicrobiia; order Uabimicrobiales; family JABWCH01; genus JAKLHB01. The sequence continues at coordinate 952 of JAKLHB010000373.1, read as the reverse complement.
ACGTCTATGCCGTATTCCACGCCTACGCAGGCTTTGAAAAAAACGCGGAGCAAGAACTGATCCAGCATAATATCATTGTGGCCAAATACGAGCGGAAGAAAAAATAGATAGGAACTTTGCAGGACTTTTCATCCAGCTTATCCAAATTTATCCGGTAGCTCATTCAATATGCCGAAAAATATAAGAACCAACTTTTTCTCACTTCACATAGCATTGAATTTGCCGATGTGTTCTTGGAAACGCTTTATGGTGAAGAAGGAGTTGTCAACCAAGGAGCAGCCGATCCAGTTCGTTTGTTCAGTTTAAAACCTTCGCAGACAGATGGTATTCCTAATGTCTGGGTGCTTACTGGACATGATGCTTATGAAAAAAGGAAAAAATATAATTTGGAGTGGCTGGTACTCCGGTGCTTCGAGCTGCCGCTCTGCGAACCGCTTCTATCCTGACTACCGGCGTGACTTTTTGGGGTTTTGGGTTTGTGTTTTTGGGCTGAATTCCATCGGAACAAACCTGCGCAAATAAATGACCCTGCAGACAGACTTGGGCAGGCCCAAAGCGAAGTCAAAGCGGGCCTGCCCAAGCCGAAGTTGCCCAAAATATGTTGCGTTTGGGAATTCCCTTGAATCAAATTGCCCAGCTTCATTTCTGCTTTATGGCTTTTATGGCTTTTATGGCTTTTGTGGCTTTTGCATTTTAGGTGATCTGCGGGCTTGCTCGGCTACCCACCAATCGTGCCATTGTTGAGCATTGAGGGATTTGGGCTGTTTGGTGATCCAAGCCAAAGTTTCTCTACAAAATTCTTGATGTTTTGGATCTGAGGATGTGAGCATTTGGATGAGCCATGTAATGTGAATTTCTAAATTTCGTTGAAATACATTCCATAGTTCGGCTTTGGCATCTGGCATTTGGGCAATCAAGTCCAGTGATTTTTGAATAGCTTCGGTATATTGTT
>JAKLHB010000372.1 GCA_022710345.1 Planctomycetota bacterium | reverse complement strand
GCGTAGCTTCTCCCGCATTTCATGATCACCAGATAAAAACTGGATTTCCCACAATTCTTGTTCATGTTCTTGATCTTTTGCAAGATCAGGGCTTAAAAACTGCATAGCCAGGTCTTTTTCCCCGATTTGAATGAGCATATCAAGCATTTTTAATTGGGCCAAAGGCTCATCAAACTTTTTTTGATAATCTTCGATCCAGGAAAGCCATTGTTCTACATCAGTAGCCGGCTTGCATTGCGCTTCTACTAATGCTTTTTGCCAAGGACTAAGCGATTGCTGTACGCTTTGATATACTTTCTGAGCATTGACATAATCCTTGAGCTTAAGGTTGGCCCATAAAGCAGATTCATTGGAATCTAGCGCAGATGCCTTAAAGCAAGTTACTGCTAAGAGCCGATAAAAATAGGCATCATAAAAAAAATTTCGTTCATATCGAATTTGTGGGATCGGTAGTTTCAAAATTTCTTGAGCATTTTTTAAGCTGGGATCTGCATAAAAGCGATACATAGCGATCGCCCACGATTGAAGCATTGCTGCCCATTCCTGGGTTGCTTTTTGAGATTGTAGCTTCTGATATAATGGTTCCAATGTTTTGTAATTCTCAGACAATTGCCATAATACCAAGCTAGCCCAGACTTGGATGGCCTGATCATTCACAGGCATAGCCAAAAGATTCGCCACATCACTAGGCTGGAATGTATCTTTTGTCATTTTTTCTGCAATGTTGGATAACACAGTCGCGATCTTGGTATCTTTTTTTTGTTGGTGCAACTGAAAATATTCTGTTGCTTTGCTTGAATCTCCTCGCTGATATGCGAGTCTTGCATAAAAATAAAGCACTTCTGGAAATTGTTGGTCAAGTTGGCGATCCAAGTAAAAGCTTTTATAAAGCTTTGCTTGCAATCCAAGGGAAAGATGATACATCTGTTCATAAACAAGGCCATCTACATAAAAATCACTTTTAGGGCCAGCTTGAATCCAACTGAGGCTCAAAAAAACCATGAGCAGAACCATTGAAATACGTATTCTCATACAAAATTCACCTTTCTTGCATAAGGTACCGCCTGAGAATTGTGCTTTCCAGGCGGAACATGCTATTCAGCCCACATAATGGGATTACTTGTATTCAAATGCTTTGTGACAATCAAGCTAATTTGCTTCATTTCTTCAATTTCTTCAGGTGTCAGTTGAACATCACTGGCCTTAATATTTTCCAAGACTTGATTGGCATTTCGAGCACCGACAATAGCGCATGTCTGTGGTTGTGCAAGAACCCACGCAAGTGCGAGGTTTCCAAGCGTGATATTTTTCTTTTGCACAATTGGCTGAAGTTTTTCCAAGGCTTCTTGGGCATGCTGAAACGTGCTGCCTTGAAAAAGCTTATTATAGATTCGATTATCGCCTTTGCTAAAAGTATGCTTACGCCCAAATTTTCCTGTAAGCAAGCCTTGAGCCAAGGGTGCATAGGCTAAGATAGAAATTTTTTGTTCCTGGCAAAATGGAATGAGTTCTTCGGCCACATGCCGCCAAAATAGAGAAAATGGAGGTTGTACACTATCTACAGTGCCATATTGGCAAGCTTCTTTGAGCTGTGCAAGTGAAAAATTAGAAACTCCAATGGCACGAATTTTTCCTTTATCTTTCAGATAGTTTAAGGCAGACATGGTCTCTTGGATCGTGGTAGGGCGGCTGCCGAATGCTCCAGGAGGCCAGTGAATTTGATATAAATCCAAATAATCGGTATGAAGATTTTTTAATGAACGATGGCATGCTTCAATCACTTGGTTATACTGAAGATGATTATAAAAGACTTTGCTGGCGTATACAACTTTGTCCCGCATATCACCAACAGCCTTGGCAATCATACGTTCAGAATAGCCATTACCATAGATCTCAGCAGTATCAAAAGTGGTAATTCCACTTTCGTAAGCAGTTTTCAATGCTTTTAAAATTTGGTCGTCTTGAATTCCGACCCACATGGTTTTGCCAGCTTGCCAAGTTCCCATGATGATATGCGAAAGTTGTATTTCAGTTTTGCCTAATGGTAGATATTTCATAAACACTTCCTGATTACATATTGTAAGAAAGCTAATTTTTGCCGTTTGCTTCGAACTTAAAAAAAACGACTTAAACTTTATGGATGAGAACGAAGTAAGTAAATGACATTGCCTTTGCCAAAAATATATTCAGCTTGATGTTTCTGCATGATTTCTTGAAGTACAGCTTCGAGAGAAACTCCTTGAGAGGAAAATTCATAGCGCATGCTCAAATCTTGCCAAATTTCTGGCTCTGCAATCATCACAATATGGTTTTGTTTTTCAAGATGAAAGATAACTTCTTGTAGTGAGAAATTGCCCTTAGGCAGCTTGACGATTTGCTGAAGCATAGTTTGCTGTTTTTGCGCATCTGCAATTTCTTGCTTTTGCTGTGCTTGAAAAACAGCAATTTCCTTGGGATTGCCTAAGTAAAGCGTATTTTCAAACAACACCCAATTGATTTTATATTGTTCACAGAATTGTTGCAGCACTTCTTTTGCTGGAATTGCTGTGACATCCAAAGTAAAAGCACGTGGTTGTCTTTGTAACTCTGTGGACAAATTCGTTGCAATCACAACAGGCATGTTCATCAATTGCGCCAATGTGCTTGTAATTTGCTGAAGTGTTACCAAAGTTAAGCTGCATGTGATGAAGACTTCCATTGGATCTTCTGTTTCTTGCGCATATTTTTGTTGCTGTATTTTTTGTGCTCTTTGCAACCCTTGCCAATACTTTGAGCCAGGTTGCTGTGCAACAATTGTTCCAGGTATTGTGATTAAAATTTGATTGTCATGGATGGAGTATTCTAAATCCAAATAAACAAGCGTTAGACGAATGGCCTTGCGCAATGGAATGGCATCTGTATGCAAGGTCACTTTAGCCTCTAAATCTACTTTATTTGCGTAAAGCCCAGCATCCAACGCAAAAGGTATGTCGCTCATACGCTGCCATTCTTCGATAATTTTGCTCAAGGCAGTCTTTTCATACGCAAGAGTGATCATGGTTTGGTCTAGCTTTTTTTCGATCTGTTGATGCTGGCTAAAATTAGATAAACGATATTCAATGGCTTGCTCAGGTGCTTCAGGCAATTGCTCTAAGGTAGCCAGTTTTAGCTTTCGAGAATCACCCGATGGAGACACATATTCAAGCTCTTCTTTATGAATGCGTACAATTTTATAATCGCCGATTTTGTCCCCAGCTTTTACCAAACGCTGCTCACTCGATGCCGTATGTTGAAGAATAGCAAAATTTCCTAATTTCCCCAAATAAAAATAAGGAAAACGCTCCTGACTTTTTACTTGAGAAAAAAATATTAGGAGAATTAACAAAAATTTTCCTAACTTTATCATAACTTGGCCTTTCTGAACCATATTATGTATTTTCAAAATCTGGAGGCGGATCAAATAAAGTCAAAATTCCTGTATTCAAGAAGACCTGATTAACATCCAATTCGCTTAAAAATGCAATTGCTTCATCAATACTAATAAACTCAAAGTTTTTTGTTTCACCTAAATTAGAGCGTAGCTCGATCGTAATTTTTTTAATCCCCCGTTCTGCCTGATCACTCAAAATACTAAGCACAAGCCTTTGTAAATCTTGGCATACTGGTTGGATTATTTCCATTCCAAGAGACTCCTTTTCCTGGTCTGTGAGCAATAAATATTTATTCAATGCTTCATTGGCTGCATTTCTATCTTTTTCATCCCAATCAAATACAATACCATACGTTGACAATACCAAAGCTATATTTTGAAAAGGAATCAAAAAGATGTTGATATCGTAACTTTTGATCATTGTCAACGATGCCTGGCTCCAATTGCCGCCTAATACAGCAATTGAGCTACGAATACTCTGATAACGATGCATCAACGATGAATGAGCAGTGCAAATCCAACTTCCTTTGTCACGATTGTGCTTTTTATATCGAATATACTTTGACTCAATGAGAATCAAAGGTTGCATACTTTCATTTGCAATCACAGCATCTATATTATAGGCAGTCCCAAACTTATCATACATCAATAATTTTTTGTTTTTCCCTGGTCTATTCCTTTCAAAATTTTGGCTGATAAAATGGTAACCTAATGGTTCTATTAGCCTGCTTAGAAAAAGATTCACTGCTTTTTCCATTGCAGCCCCAATAGCCTCACCAACGGCGCTTCCTGGATTTTGAATTTCTGCATCCATATCAATCCTTTGACAAAGTGACAATAGATTCTCTAAGCAGTATGTCATGCCGTTGTGGATTTTTCCTCCATTTAGTTCCTCTTTGACGAAGTATGTCAATTTGATAATCGCTAAACCCAATTCCAATACCAATTTTTCCAATGAGTTCATCAGTTGGAATATGGACACCATAAGGCGCAGAATCACCCAAAACAAAGATCGCTTTTGCTTTTGGTTTTAAAACTCGATAGACATCAAGGATAATCTCATACATATCATTAAAATAACCAGCAACTAAACAATCGTAGCTTTTTTTGCCGCCTTTTGATAAACGGATTTCACTTAATTGCAAGATTGCAGCGTTTAAAAATGCAGAGGCTTCAGAACATTGGTTTTGCAATGCAATTTTTAAGATATATCTTGGGTCATCTCGGTTGATTTGTGTAGTAGCAG
>JAKLHB010000371.1 GCA_022710345.1 Planctomycetota bacterium | reverse complement strand
TAGAAAAAAATAAAGATATCTATCGTTTTGTCAAAGAGATGATCGCATTCCGAAAACGCCAACCATTGTTGCATAAAAATGATTTTGAGCACTTAAGAAGTAGATGGCATGGAGTCCAAATTGGAAAACCAGACTGGAGCGGCCAGTCTCATAGTCTAGCCTTATCATTGATCCCAGAACATCCTGAAGAACAAGAGATTTATATTGCAATTAATGCATACTGGGAACCATTGACTTTTGAAATTCCTCAAGCAGCACTTCACAAGTTTTGGTATACGGTTGTGGACACTAGCCAGGAATCTCCGATAGATTTTATTCATGAAGAATATGCAACAGTCTTAGCAGGTGGATTCTGCCGCTTGCAACCTAGATCAATCATTGTATTAGTTGCTCGTTAGCAATCAAAAATCTTGGCGATATAAGAAGGGTCAAAATTTATGAGCGATGCTTTGGAAACTCCTAGTCGTATGCAGCATACTATACAAGAGCAGCAAACTTTCTTAGATCCAACGCGTGAGAATCTAAGTATTGTCGAACCTAGTTTTGGAGATATATTGAGAAATATATACTGGGTTCTGAAAAAACGATGGCTCTTGATTCTCCTCGTATGCGTTGCGTTTATCATAGGAGGGATACTCTATTCGTTGCGGAAGCCTGAAAAAGTTGTCTATCGAGCTGTGGCTACAGTAACTATTTTGCCTGTTCCATCGAGGAGTGTGGGAGATATTCAGATTGATCAGAGTAATTATGTAGCCAGGTCGTACCGTAACGTAGATGCAATTCTTAAAAGCCGTACTTTTTGTAAAAAGATCATTGCTCAAATTCCAGAAAAAATTGCTTTGGCGTTTTTTGAACAACAAGATCGAATTTCTGATATGAATTTATTTCAGGTACTGAACGTATCACCAGGCAAAAATCCTGAAATCTTAGAAGTGAGCTGTATTGGTGTGAATCCTGAAGCTACTGCGTACATCACCAATCTAGCCGTAGATCAACTGATTGAAGAAACCAATCAATTGGCAGAAACTCCACAGAGCACCTTGATGGAAATGCTAAAAAAAGAGGTGCCCAATTTAGAACAAAAAATTTTGCAAAATCGCCAATGGATCTTAAAATTTGAAGAAAGCAATCCAGATGTGATCTTGATGAATCGAGAAAACACAGGAGAATCTCTTGATATGATCGGTAGGATCAAACGAGAACTCCAAGAAGTCAATATTCAATTGCTTTCTTTGGAAATTGATTATCAAAAATGCCAGCAAGTCCGAAAAATAGGAAGCCTCCAGGCAATCCTAGATTTGGATTTTTTTAGCAGTGATTCCATGATTATCAAGCTAGAAGAGCAAAAAGCAGAATTGGAAAATCGCCTTCAAGAGCACCGCTTGCGCTATACAGATGAACATCCTAAAATCATCACTTTGCTGCGCAGCATTCAGGAAGTTCAAAATAAAATTCGCGAACATGCAGAACAAGCCTTACGGCGGCGCGAAATCACGTATGCCAATACGCAGGAAAAAAAAGCTCAATTAGAAAAGATGCTCCAGGCCCAACAAAATAAAAGCTTGACCATGCAGAAACAATATCTAGAATACGACCGATATCGTCGTGAAACAGAGGTATTAGAAAAAACATTTAGCAGTTTATTGGAAAAAATTAAAGAAATGGATTTAGCGGCCAGCCTGAGTTATCGCATTAGCAACATTCGCAGAATTGACAAGGCTGAAGTTCCAACGCAGCCGTATACACCTGACAAAATTGCCTACTATCTCATCAGCGGCCTATTAGGATTGATGGCAGGCATTGGGCTTGCTTTCTTAGTGGAAAGCTTAGATCAGACCATCAAACATCATGAAGATGTCCAATTTATTCTACCCGTTCCATTCCATGGTTTAGTTCCACATATCTCACCAAAAATATTCACGAGCAAAACCATTTTGCCCGTGGAAGAAAAAAGTGAATCCAATATAGCAGAAGCATTCCATGCGATTTCTACAGCCATTTTCTTATCCAGAAAATCCAAAGGCCTGCAAATTTTGGTGATCACCAGCAGTTTAGCCGGTGAAGGCAAAACCACCATTTTATGCAATCTAGGCATGACCATTGCAAAAGCAGGGTCCAAAGTTTTGCTCATAGACACAGATTTAAGACGGCCTCAACTTCATCATCGTTTTCATATTCAACGCCAGCCAGGAATCAATGAGATTTTACAAGGCCAGATCAGCGCAACACAAGCCATCCAATCCATTAATCCCAATTTGTTTTGCCTGACCGCTGGAGAAAATCCAAGCAATTTGTACGAAAGTATCCATCATAAATTCAGCACTATTTTGACAAGTTTCCAAGACTTTGATTATATTTTGCTCGATACTCCTCCACTTGGATTGACTCCCGATGCCTTGATTTTATCTCAAGCGTCCTCTGGCTTGATCCTGGTTGTATCGCTTCATAATACACCTAAAAGAATGCTCCAACAAATTGCCCAGCGAATTCGTACATTGTCAATTCCATTGCACGGAGTGATTTTGAATGATCTCAAGGACACTGCGTCCAAAGATCATCCAGAATACTATGGCTATTATTATCACAGCTACTATCATCATTAGCTTCATCTCCTTGCATAATGGTATTTGGCTTTATGCTGTTTACCAACAATAGCTAGTAATCAATCGTATTTTCATCGGATGGAGTTTTTTTTGATCATGGAAATCATACATCACAACACATCTATGACTAAAAAAATAACTTGGTTTGTCTTTCTCTTTAGTCTTTTTACATTGACTGTTTTTGGCATATATCGCACGATTTTTTTGCATCAATTTTCAGATACAACTGCAAATTTTTATAAAATCATTCTTTATGGAATTCGGCTAGATATAGGTTTGATCGGGTTTGAATTTTTCTCCATGGCGATTATAGCCATTCTCATAGGCCGTTGGAGCCTACGTATCAATTTGCTCCTTGCCTGGATATTGACATTTTTTCACATTGCTTATGCATTTGCCAATTTACAATTTTTCGCTGAACGAAATCAGCAAATAGGCGAATCTTTTGCAGCGTACCTTACCAGCCCTTATGAAATCTACATTGCAGTTCATCCAGTTGCAAGCAACCACCCTATTTTAGCTAGCCTGGTGCTGTTGCTATGTATTGGCTTTTTCTATACAGGTGTGCGATATAGCCGCCGATATTCTTTAGACGTAGTGCTGGTCTGGAAATCTCCCAAAAATTTGGTCATTGTCATATTGCTAGGCTTAATTGCCTGGATTCCATGCTGGGATATTGTCACTGTAAAAAAAGTCAAAAAGCCAAGTGGCATGCAGATTCGAGTGCTGCATAGCAAGTATTATGCCCAATTTGATCATTTCATTCTGAACCAATCTGTGATCAATCCTTGGTTTGATTTATTCAGAATCCATATTCCAGAAAGCTTAAAAAAACAGGTCCCTTATCGTTTAACCCAAGCTGAAGCCATAGATTTAGCTAAATCCAATTTAGGGATTGTATCAACTCAGCTCGAATATCCTTTATTACGCCGTCTGCCCAAACAAACTTACCCATTTGTCTTGGAAAATGTGGTGATCTTGCAAATTGAAGGACTTTCTCAAAGCCTGATTGCAAAAGAAGAGAATGGCAAACCCGTCATGCCTTACCTTGCAAAATTAAGCAAAGAAGGCTTTTATTTTCCCAACGGGGTGCAAGGTTTTACTGCTACGATTGGATCATTTTTTGCAACGGCTACTAGTATCCATAAAGCGTGTTTTGATGAAAAGACCAAAACCCTCACATCTGATGAAATGAATGGGTATTTTGGCTGTTTATCCAGAATTTTAGGGCCAGAGTATGTCCATTATTTTGGACAAGCCTATCGCCAAAACTACAATGATTTTATTTATTTTATGGGCAACCAAGGCTACATTAGCATGAGCTATTATGATTTTAAGGCACGCTTAGAAAAGAAACAACTTTTGGATGTTGCAGATGATGTCCAAGGAATTTTTGATGGCTATTTTTTAGATGAATGCGCTGAGATTCTGGTTGCATCTTCTCAAAAATACACAGCACACTTTGTGACAGTCACCAGCCATTCGCCTTGGACTGTGCCTAAAACCTTTCCAGCACCTTTTGCAGAGCCATATCTCACAGCATTTGCTTATGTGGACCACTGTATCCAATCCTTTATGGAAAGACTCATGAGCCAACCTGAACGATTTGCTAAAACTTTGGTAGTGATTGTCGCAGACCACACCAGCGTAGTGTTTAGTAATGACCTTTGGGAAAGAATTCGCATTCCTATTATTTTTTATAATCCACAATTTGCCACATTCCCTAAGCCAGACCATTGTCTGAATATCTATGCAAGCCATGTTGATGTTATGCCCACAGTGATTGCTCTTTTAGGCGGTGATCTTCCATACGCTGGGCTAGGCAAAAACCTTCTCGATCCTGCATCTGTGAAAATTGGAGCAGTGGGCGGTAGTCGAACCGATGGATTTTATGTCAAAGATAAATTTTTGCTCCAATACTCACCCTGGGACAAAGAAGCCCAATTATTTATCCTCCATGAGGGACGCTGCGAGCTCAAAGATAAAAGTGAGGAATATCCAGGCATCAAGCAAGAAATGATGTTGGAATACTTAGCCCAGTATGAAAGCGCACGTCGT
>JAKLHB010000370.1:3454-4666 GCA_022710345.1 Planctomycetota bacterium | reverse complement strand
GCAAAAGCACAAAGCAAGGAATTAGCAGAACTTCGTCAAGAAAATGCAAAATTAGATGCTCAAAATTCGCAATACGCTCTTTCTTTAGCCAAAATTAATGCTGCTATCACAGAAATCAATGACAAACTAGAAAAGAAAGAACTACGAATCGCTGAGCTTGAAAGTAAGCAAGATCAATATAAAAAAGAAGCGGAAGACGCTAAAAAAGACAAAGATGAAGCTGAAAATGAACGACAGCGTATGGAATTGCAATTGAGCAACTTGCAAGGCGAATTATCTGAAAAATCCAAATTATTGCAGACTGCTGACAAAGAACTGCGCGAAGCAAAATTGGTCATGCGCGCACTTCGTGATGCTGGTGTCAACCTCAGCGCATTTGCAGGAACTCCTAAACTTTTGGACGGTCAAATTACGGCTGTGAGTGAAGAAGTTCCTATTGTGATGATTTCTTTAGGAAGTGATCACGGAGTTGAAAAAGGCTATCAATTTACTGTATACCGTGGCAGCAAATTTGTTGCACGTGTTGTTGTCGAAGAAGTTTATAAAAATATGTCCGCTGCTCGTATCTTAAAAGATATGAGTGTGGAAAAAATCAAAAAAGGTGATAGCGTTACAACACGCATCGGTGGGGGGACCTTTTAATGCAACAAGATGAATTATTGCCAGTAGATGAGCAAACTGGTGAACTAGACCAAGCTTATGATGTCCCAAAAACGGCAACCGCTGTGGACCATCTCTCCACGGTTTTAATCATCTTAACCTCACTTTTTCTGCTGCTGAGTATCATTATGACTAGTATTCAACTCTATGTAGCGTATGATATTGGAAAAAGTAAAGAAGATATTCGAGAACGCGAAAGAGTTGTTCGTACCAAATAACCTTGGCGTAGAAAAAGCACTTGCTAGCCCTTGCCGGCAGGACACTAGCAATTTTTCCCTTTTAGAAGCCTAATTTACTATCCGTTTAAGAATCAAGCGCTAGTTACCTTAGTTGCTAGTCGGCTATGGATTTACATAAAGTATGATAAGAATTAACCCGCACGCTTAAAAGATGCTTTTCGCTAAACATCATCAAAGCGTGCGAGCCTAATTCCACAAAAACTAGAATTTTTTCAAGTAGCATATTTTTTACTCAATACCCTAGTTGCTAGTTGACTAGGGACGTGGCAAGATATGGGTATGATACCTTCTGATGAACTCCCAATTGGAAGCC
>JAKLHB010000370.1:0-3446 GCA_022710345.1 Planctomycetota bacterium | reverse complement strand
GGCAAAGAACGTAACTTGTCTTTGGATGTTTTCTTGGGCGCTGCTGAATTGGCACAGGCCAGTTTTGTAAAAAGTTGTCCACAACTCAAGCAAACATTGCTCCCTTTCGCCAATTCCAGCAGACGCTATCGGTTACTTTCTAGCCGGCAAAGCAACATTGCAAAGAACGTAACTTGTCTTTGGATGTTTTCTTGGGCGCTGCTGAATTGGCACAGGCCAGTTTTGTAAAAAGTTGTCAACTTTTTGGGGACTTTTTAGATGTTTTCTTGGCTTCCCAAAAATCCGTTAAAATCAGAACCCTAGTTGCTAGTTGACTAGGGACGTGGCAAGATATGGGTATGATACCTTTTGATGAACTCCCAATTGGAAGCCCTATCGTAATCCCATAGCAAGCTCAGGGAGCCCAACCGCTTCGGCGGACTGGCAGGTAACTGCCCATTGGTGCAGCAATGAATCAGTATCAGGCTGCACAACTGATACTGAACTTTTTGTAAAAATGTGGAACCAGAAATGAAACCACTATTGCAATCTTCTTGTTACTCTTTTTCAAACAATACATTACAAGTTTTGAACAACTAGCAACTTGGGTTGCTGATATAGATTTCTAACTCGTTCATTGTCTTCTAGGATACAACCATGCAGGGAAAACTAACCGTGATCCATGGCACGGACCAAGGCCGAACTATTTCTGTACGCAAAACAAAAGTCTCAATTGGCCGTAGCCAACGCTGCACACTTTGCCTTCAAGATACCAAAATTTCCGGAAACCATTGTGAGATAGAACTATCCGAAGAGCAATTTTGGATCAAAGACTTAGGAAGCACCAATGGGACATTGGTCAATCAACAACCAGTTAGCCGCATTGCATTAAAACATGAAGACACAATTCTTTTGGGCAAAACTATATTAAAATTTGAAATCATAGCCGAAGAGCCTATTATTACAGAAATGACCGAAGTCTTTGACCAAGGCGATGCTAGCGAACATTCTTCTCAAATAATTAACAGCTATCGCATTCTCGATAAAATCTACGAATGTGGGTATATTGCAGAGTACAAGGTAGAGCATACTGTGCTCAAAAATATCCTGCTGCTGAAGACATTAGCACTACCACCACAGGCTTGCGAAGATTCAACTTTATTACAAGCATTGCTGGAACTCAAACGCTTACGCAATCATGGGATGGTTTCGTTTTATGATGTATTTTGGCATGAACAAAACCTGGTATTGATTATGGATTATATCCAGGGACGGACTTTGCAGCAGTTGCTCAATTCCAAGATTATTTTATCTTGGAAAAAGGCGCTTAAAATTACCTTTTACATTGCATTGGCAATGGAATATATTCATAGCAAAGGTATCCAGCACGGATATTTAAGCTGTAACAATATCATCCTGGAGGAAGGGACCAAAACCATCAAACTCAATGATGTAGGACTTTGGAGTATTTTGGAAAAACATCAATGTTTGGTACAAGACTGGATGTTGGAACATAGTCTCTATCGCCCCATAGCAGCAGAGCAAGCTTCAGGCATAACGAATGACCTCTATAGTCTAGGTTGTGTATTTTTGTTCTTGCTCATGGGTAAAATACCAGATGGATCACCTAATCCCAAAGAATGGATGAAATTGATCCCTAAAGATTGCCCGGCTGGATTCCACGATGTTTTGAAAAAGGTTTTGCTGGAACCAGCTTATCCCAATGTGCGTGAATTCTACCAGGCCCTTGCCCAAATTGCTAAGGGAGCGCAAGCAACCTAGGAGCACAACATGGCACCAAGGCTAACGATTTTAAATGGGCCTAGCCAAGGCATTAGTATGATTCTTCCCACACAAGGGACTATCGTACTAGGCCGGCATCCCAAATGCCATCTGCAATTCAGTGATGTACGAATCTCCGTATACCATTGTCGTCTTTTTAAGACAGAAAATGCCTATTGCATTGAAGACCTCAAAAGCACCAATGGCACAAAATTGAATCAAAAGGCCATATCAGGCCAAACCATCCTCAATTCAGGAGATGAAATCCAAATTGGGGAAACACAAATTCGCTTTTTGAATGAAGAGATATCCTTAGGTTATAAACCACCGGAATTGATGCCGACACAAGCACTGTCGTTGCCTCACATGAGTGATGCTGCCTCCTTAGGTTCTCAAGCACCATCTTGTAACATTAGTTTGGGATATTCCCAAGGTTCGCTGATTTCTCAACAAGGCTCAGCTTCTCAAGGTTTCTCAAATCCACAACAAGCCTCGCAGCAAGGTCTTTCTTCTGTAGGCTCACTTGCTTCCCAAATCCCGGTTTCCCTGGAAGCATCCAATACACCCAAATACCAGGTTGGAGAATATGAGCTTTTGAAAAAAATCGGAGATGGGGCTATGGGCCAAGTTTTCAAAGGACGGCATATCCCATCTGGCAAAATTGTAGCGCTTAAAATGTTGCACTCATATTTGATGGATGAAATTTCTCTCAAGCGATTTCTCCAAGAAGTGCAAATTTGCATGAAATTTGATCATCCCAAGATTGTGAAAGTATTTGATTTTGCTATGTATCATAGTCGGCCTGTCATTGTGATGGAGTATATAGAAGGCCGCACACTCAAAGAACGAATCAAAAATAAAGGACCTGTGTCCTTAAAATTAGCCTTACATCTTGGTGCGCAGATTGCGCAAGGAATTCATTATGCCCATAAACATGGCGTAGTGCATCGAGACTTGAACCCAGCCAATGTGCTTGTGAATTCTAAATGTGAGGTGAAGATCATTGATTTTGGACTTGTGAAAATACATGGCAAAAATATCACAGTCTCCAATGAAACCTTGGGCACCCTCCACTATATTCCACCCGAACAAATCGAAAATGCTAGCAGCGTGGATCATCGAGCAGATATTTATGCCCTTGGAGCTACGCTATACCATGCAATCTTAGGCAAGCCTCCATTTTTCGATATACAGGGAGTAAATGCTTTAACAATCCGCATTACCGAGCATCCCGCGGCACCCCTGAGCACCCTGATGCAAATTCCAGCCGCTGTCTCTGCGATCATTGAAAAAGCAATGGCACTCGATCAATCCAAACGCTTCCAAACAGCGCAGGAGTTCTTCAAATCATTGGTATTAGAATTGCAAAAATTATTGAAAAAAAAATAGGAACTGGCCAAACCACCTCATAGCCATTTCCCTGACCTTGGATTTTCAATATCTGCCAGGGAAAGGCTGGGTGGTTATGCTAGATTTTATGAGCACGCAAGAATATATTGGAAAAAAAGTAGTGATAGATACCAAAAGCGACTATTTATATTTAGGCACTTTAACAGCCCAAAGTGAAGAATGCTTTACCGTAGAAGAAGTAGATGTGCATGATCATAGCAGCACTACGGTTTGCAAAGAAGTCTATATCATCGAAGCAGCCAAATATGGAATCAAAATCAATCGAAAAAAGGCCA
>JAKLHB010000037.1 GCA_022710345.1 Planctomycetota bacterium | reverse complement strand
TTTTTTTTGATTGATACAGATTAAGGATCTTTTTTTAGTATATTCTAGCATAACAAGTTAGAATTTCCGAAAATCCATGAACATCGGCTTGCATAGCATGAACATCGGCTTGCACAACATGTCTTTGATTTGATCCGCCTGCCTTTTCTTCTTCGATCCATTCCAGCCTCGCCAGGATCTCCAGAACATGCTTGTGCAGCATTTTTCTCTCTCCAGAAAAAGTAAAAAAAATCATTGCCTCTTCTCGTAAAAATAGAATACCGTAGTTCATAAAGAAATAAAGCCAGGGTTTTCGGTGAACCTCCTGGCTTTATTTAATGCTAACGCTATGTCAGCTCAACTATTGTGTATTCACTGAACGACATTGGCCTAGTTCTGACGTATGAAGTAAAAAAATGCACTTTTAAGATGTATTTTTTTATTCAATCTCAATCTTCAGTTCCATTGGCTCGGTTTGGAGGAAGATGGTTGGGTCGTACATGCAGAACAGTTGTGGGCCAGGGAAGGTAAATTGGCCAGGCACAATGGCCCTGAGTCCTTGATATACCACATACGATTGCGCTAATGGAGTTTTGAAAAAAGTATGCACACGATCGGTTCGAATATCTACATAATCCGGCTTTAGATTTTGGTGCGTTTGGATATACGTAGGCATGGCTTGGGTGTTTGCCAGCCTGAAATTCTCTGCCTCGAGTCCTGTGGGCAAAAGTTGTAGGATGCCTAGGTTTTCATAGTTTCCTTTTGCTTGGATGGTGCATTCGAGCCAGACTAAATCGCCATGTCGGATTTTATGAGCTTTGATTTCATCGCCATTGGATTGGATCAGGCGATATGCAATGCTTAAACTTGTGTTGGGTGTTGTGGATTGAGCTTCCCATTTTGTAGGGATGCCTGAGCTACGCCAAGAATAGAACACCTGGCCCTGTCCTTGGGTCTTGAGTGTCAGCGGTATATCCTGATCTTTGGCAAAAATCCAATGGCCTTTGTTTTCTTGGCCTAGATTCAAAGTAGCAATCTGTTCACTGCCTTGTTCTACGGCAACAGTAGCATCGTTGGTCGCATTGGCTTTGAAATACTTGAGATATTTTCCGATTGCTAAAAGAGTATACGCATTTTCTTGGGTGGTATAGTATTGATCAAAACTGCTGGTTTTGATCAATTCATTCACTAATTTGGGAACATCTGGGTGATTGGGATCAAGATCAAGTAAAATCGCCAATTGCAGGGCACTGGTTCGAACAGGGGAATTCCAATTGCCGCCTAAATCACGCCTGCCGTCTTTTTGCATACTTTTGAGCCAGGATAAGATTCCTTGCGCTTGTTCTTTTTGGCCAATTGCATAGAAGGCCGAGCTTGCCCAGATGCAGGCTGTTGGAGAAAAATATTGCTTCATGCCCCAGACCCAACTGATTTCACTCAATCCGATCTTTCGCGCACGAGCCAGGATAAATGCAGCATACGCGCGCACTTCTAGCTCACTACGTTGCGTGCTAAAATTAGCATGCTTGCGCATCAGCCAATTCAAAGCTGCGTTTAAGGTCTGAGCAGGCACGTCATACCCTGCCTGGCTTGATTCCCATAAGAAATGGGTGGCATAGCAAGTAGCCCAAGGTGCATCTTCATCATCTCCAGGCCACATCCCAAATCCGCCTTTGGGTGTTTGCATGGTTGCTAGCCGTGCAATTGCTTCTTGAACATACTCAGGTGCTTGTTTGTCAGTTTTTTTAGCTTGAAAATCCAAAATCTCTTGTAAGTAAATGAGAGGGAATCCACGTGATGTCGTTTGCTCCACGCATCCATAAGGATATTGCACTAGAGATTCAAGTCTTGCAGAGAATTGAAGCAGCGGACTTTTAGCAATGGTCAATATTTGTTCCCCAGTGCCAGGTTGCCAATCGCCAGACATGGACAGGCAATGTTCTTTGCCAAGTGTTAGTACTCCATTGCCTGATATATGAGAAGGTGGGTATGGAGATCGCATGGGTATGGCCAGGGTTTCCTGCGTTTTTTCCTCATTGAGCAAGGCTTGGATCTTGATCTTTCCAATGGCACAAGGAGGCAAAGATTCCACTGGAATGGAGATGGCAGCTTGTTTTCCTGCCTCAATATAAATTTGGTTAGGCACTTCAGACAAAAGTTTTAGCCCTTCATGCTCAGCCAGGCTAATTTGAGCCAATCCTGCGCTTTTGGTTTGATTCAAAATCAAGGCTGTGATGGTGAATTGGTCATTCCATGCAGCAAAACGTGGGCACATCAGACGCACAACCAAAGGTGCATTGACAATAAGATTTTGCTGCGCTGCGCCCATATATTCTCCTTGATGGGCAATCGCCATGATCCGCAATTGGCCAATGTATTGAGGAATGGGAAGCGTAACTTGGACTTGGCCTTGAGCATCTGTTTTCAAGTTGGGGAACCAAAAGCAAACTGATTTTTTTGCTCGAACAGGAGCTGGAGTAGCAGAGCGAATCGGCGTACTCTTGCCGCCAGGCGGGGATTCTGCTAGCAGCATTCGGTATAGGTCGTTAGAATTGACTTGGAGGCTTTCTTTAGCATAGAAAAATTGATATGGATCCGGAGTTGCAAAGTTTGTCAATTGGCAAATGCCTTCATCCACAGCAGCGATGGTCACATAGCCATTTTGCAAGGGAGCATTTCCATAGCATAATTTGACTTGCACATCTGTGGAAGTCTGTGGTCGCACTTCTTTTGGTACTTCAATCGCAACTTCAAGCTTACGTTGTGCATCGCCCAGAACAGGCACAATTCCATACGCTCGATAAAGGTGCTCTGGATTCGGCTTCAATTGAGAACGGATGACCGTGGCTGTGCAATATACATTGGGCAAATGCTGGTCTTGGAACGTGAAGGTCAGTTGAGCTTTACCTTCCTGGACCTGGATGATGCGGGATTCAAAGATTTTATCGCGTTCTAATGTGACCAATGCACAACCATCAAAGGGACTTTTGATGTTGACCGTGACAGTATCCCCTGATTTGTATTGTGGATGGTCTGTGGTCAATTCCAGGTATTCTCGATTGGATGGATTCACGGATTCTTGACCATATCCCCAGGTATTAAAGTGCAACACAGTGCTCATACGATGAGGATTGAATAAGGTAATCGAGTATGAACCATGCTCTGGAGGCATATAAGAGTATGCCGCAGTTCCATCATTCAATGTAATTTCTTGCTCTTGTAAAAGTGTGGCTTGCTCGATGTAGTCATAAACCACGCGGTCTTGATGGACGCGACGGTTCCAAAGCCATTCGATTTTATGAACCTGTACCAATGCAACATGCGACGGTTTGAGGTTTGATTGAGCATCTATGGCTAAAAGGTCAAAAGAAATAGGCTTGCCAGGCTCAATCCGCCCATTACTCTGCCGCCGAATTCCCAAGTAGGTTGGATATGGATATACTGGCACAACTAAGCGTTGAGTGGTGGATCTTCCGCCAATTTCATGAACAGTGGCTTGGATTTGCAAGTTGAGCATACTTGGCAAATTGGTTCCCTGCGGCAAAGTTACTACAAACTCAGCCTTGCCTTGCTCATTGGATATTTTTTCTTGTTGCAGCAATGTTTGAGGCGTGAATCTTTTTTTATCATCGCCCCAAGTATAGTTGGGATATGCTGGAGATGAAAAGGCACTTTCTAAAAGCTGTGCTTCGAGTTTAATGGCATGTCCTGCAGCAGGCGGCCCTTGTAATTGCTCTGCAATGCAGGCGATGGGCATAGATTGTCCCAATTCAATAGGTTGTATGGGTCCTTCAATTTTGATGCGCAAACGATCCGGGACAAATTCTTCCACGAGCAAGGTATAACTTGCAATTTTTTCTAGTGCACCTGGAATTTCTAACGCAACTTGATATGGCCCAGTTCGTAAATCTGAAGCAATTGCCCAAGAAAAGTCAACCATGCCAGATTCATTGCCCATTGCACTTTGACGATAAACTTCCAGGCCATCACTGCGTTTCACAGTCCACAACATAGGAAATGGGCTGGGAATTTGACGTTGTGGCGTTCGGACTAAGGCACTGCATTGGGCCAGTTCACCAGGCAAATAAATATTGCGGCTTGAGAAAATAAAGCCCCGATACCCTTGGGTTTGGGTTTTCACCCCTTCCACAGCAAAGCGGTCTTGGTTCCATGAACCATTTGTCATCTGCAATATATTGGTGTCTTCTCCATATTGCGCTTGGACTAAAAATAAATGGCCGTCCAATGATTTAGGCAAATTGTAGTGTACCACTCCATACGCATCACTCATGACACTGGCCAGGATTTGGTTTTTGCTAGACCAAAAAATCACTTTGGCCCCTTCTATGGGCTTAGCTTGGCCTAAAGATGTGACCCATACCAATACATTGCCTTCTGTGCTATCTTTAACAGTAATGCCCAGATCAGAAATAAACACAAGCCGAGTGATGATCCGGCTGTGGTCGTAATAATATTCTTCATCATCTTCAATTTGAGTGCGTGGCCCCTTGATTCGCAAAAAATACGCCCCTTGAATCGAATCTTTGACCATGGCTTTAAAATCAATGATAGTCTCTACCATTTCATTGGGACGTTGCTCGAGTATAAGGCTTTGGTCAGCCACTTTTTGCGCATACTCAGCAATATTATATGGCCAATTTTCTTGCTTTAAAAAATGCAAGACATTGTTGGGATAAATTTTGTAGATCAATACATCAACTTTAGCAAAGTTGATAGTCTCTAATGGAATTTGAGTTTTTCCATACAAATTTAAAATTTGCCCAGGTTCACCGAATCTCAGCATGGGTTGACGGTTGGGGAATGTGATGGTTTGCTGGATAGACTCAACGAGCTCCAGACCATTTTCGGCTTTTAGCCCCTTTTGCACTTGAATTTGATACGTGCTTCCTGGCAAAAAATTGCCTTGGAGCACGATTTGATCGCCCCGATCAATCAGTTTCACAGGCAAATCAGGGATAATTTTCAAAGCCTTTTGAAGTACTTCTGGAGACACACGTTGGCTAGGGACAAAACTAATTTGGCAATCACCTACTGATGGAGAATTTGCTTCCCAACGACGAATTTTTAGACTCGAGGCCGCCTCTCGGATTGCTCGGATCGGCTCGCTCATACTGCCATCATGAGTTGCCGCTTTCTTCAACTCATCCTCTAATTGGGGCGGCTGGCTTGCAAGTTCAATGACAGTCATTGTATGATGTAAAAATTCTAACGCTATCATTCCCAATAAGATACCAAGAAGCATCCAAAATAATTTGGATTTTCCTGCTCGAAGACTTTGTGGATTTTCCATGATGCTTCCTTCAAAATGAAGATAAGGTATATTTCAAAGTATAAAAAATACTGAATCGTCATTATAAAATTAAGAATCGAAAAAAACAAGTATATTTTGATAAAAAAAATGAAAATAACCCACAGTAACAATTTTTTTCATAGAATCCAACAATAGAATTTATGAAATTTTTCCTTGACACTTTGGAAAGATTGAGTTAAAATCAAAGAATGCCATCGTATCAGCGAACGATTGCTGGAATTCAACCAAAACTAAAAATATTTTGTATGGAGTATGGGCTTGATAGCGTTAATCTCAGACATCCATGCCAACACAGAAGCACTCAGTGTTGTTTTTGAAGATATTGATAAACACAATGTTAAGGCAGTTTACTGCCTAGGTGATGTGATTGGCTATGGGCCAAATCCACGCGAATGTATTGAAATGGTGCGCAAGCGTGCTGAATTTACTTTGTGCGGCAACCATGAAGAAGCTGTGCTTTTCAATGCTGAAGATTTTAATTCCAAAGCCCGAAGAGCCATTGATTGGACCCGCGAACGCTTAAATTCAGAAGAGTATGCCAAAGAATCCAATTTTTTCCTTTGGGATTTTTTGGGCGAATTGCGCAAAAAAGTACGAGAAAACAGTGTATTATATGTTCACGCATCACCCCGGCAACCCACGCGTGAATATGTGCTGCCAAAAGATGTGAAAGACCCTGGAAAACTAGAATCTATTTTCAAAGAATTTGAAGACTGTGAAATTTGCTTTGCAGGTCATACACATATTCCAGGTGTATTTACATCAGATTTCCAATTTCATTATTCCAAGACATTAGAAAATCGCTATGCGTTTAGTTCCCATCCTGGTAAAAAACTCATTAACATTGGTTCGGTTGGTCAACCTCGAGATGGAGACAATCGGGCTTGTTACGTACTATTTGATGGTGAATCTGTGGAATGGCGACGAATTCCCTATGATTTCAAAAGCACTATGACAAAAATCCGAGCTGTAGAAGATTTAGCGGATTACCTGGCCCTGCGCTTGGAAGATGGCCGATAGCCTGTTGACTTACAAAGTTTTCACAAAAAGGCATGCATGGGCATGCTTTTTTTTTATCTCTTTTCAAAAGCTACTATCATTTTGATTGAGGCGGTACCACCATGCAACATTTGGTGGATACTGAAATTTTTTCCATGAATCACGAAAAACGCACCTTGTTAGCTTTGATCATTGCCTTTATTTTTTGTGCGGTTTGGGTTCAAATGATGCAAGAGAAGCATCGAAAATGGGCAGAAGAACAGCAGAAGCTCCAGCAAGCTGAAAAACCAAAGCCTGGAGCAGAAGGAAAACCAGAGACCCCAACTCCACAAGCACAGCCGCAGACACCTGAAGTCAAAAAGCCTGAGCCTTTGCCTCTTCCTCCACCCATTGCTGGGCCATTTGCAGCAGAAAAAGAAGAGACCGTCATCATCTCCACCCAAAAATGCCATACAGTTTGGACCAATCGAGGCGCGGCATTGATTTCTTTAAAGCTCAAAGAATTTTATCATAGCTATGTGGATCGCACAGAAAAAGATTGGCAGCAAAAGTCTGAAAATTGGCTTGAACTGATTCCACAATTCACCCAGATGTACCGTACTTTTGCTTTGATGCAAGAAGAAATGGTGGTACAAGATAGCCAGGTAGTAAAACTTCCATTGAACGATCTTTTATGGAAAGTAAGCCAGTCAAGCAAAGATCAAGAAAAACAGTTGGTTTTTGAACTTGGTCCCATTGGGGGCATTGTATATCGTAAAATTTTCACATTCCAAGAAGGAAATGCCTATTTTGATGCAAAGCTCGTGATCGAAAACCAAGGCACGACCCAATGCGCCAGACAAATCAACTTGGTAGCGGGCATTGGCATTGAGCTAGAAAGCCTGGACCCAAGTGAAGCATATCGCTCTTTCTATACCTACGCAATGTATCCTAATTCCAAAGGCCAGCCTTTATTTGAAGATTTTGACTACAACGAATTCAGCAAGGCCCAAGTCAAATTGGAGCAAAATGTCACTTGGGTAAGCTTAGTCAATCGCTATTTTTCCTATATCTTACACCTACGACAAGCCGAAGGCCTGATGAAGATCGCTAACTTAGAAGGTAAATTATTTGCACCAGAGCCACGCTGGATTAAAGAAGTTGTGGGCTTGAGAAAAGCATGGAGAGAGACTGTACAAGAAGCAGATCTCCAAAAACTGCAACTGCCTATGCTCATATTAAATAGCGAGCCTGTGGAACTAAAGCCCCAAACAAGCGCTGCTTTAGAATTTACCTATTACCTTGGGACAAAAGATCAATTAAGCAACTTGGACAAAACATACCACGTGGTGGATGATTATGGCTTCTTTGGATTCATCAGCCGCTTGCTTCTTTGGATCATGGGCTTCTTCTATAATATTTTCCACAACTATGGAATTGCCATTATCTGCTTAACCCTGGTCGTCAAAGCCTGCCTGTTCCCACTGACCAAAAAACAACAAGTTTCCATGGCCAAGTATCAAAAGCAAATGAAGGTCTTCCAACCACAGCTCCGGAAACTGCAAGAAAAGTACAAAGACGACAAGCAAAAAATGAATCAAGAAGTGATGAAACTATACAAAGAGCATGGAATCAATCCATTGCCATTGGGTGGTTGTTTACCGATCTTCCTGCAATTGCCGATTTTCATTGGTCTCTACCAAGCATTGTATTATTCCATTGATTTACGTCAGGCTAGCTTTTTGTGGATCACAGATTTGTCGCAGCCTGACCACTTGATTAATTTTGGCACGTATGTGATGTGGCTGGGCGATTACCTCAATATTCTCCCTATAATCATGACTGTGGTTTGGATGATCCAGCAAAAAATGACACCCAAACCCGAAGATCCGCAGATGCAACAGCAGCAAAAAGTATTCATGTACATGACCGTGTTCTTTGGTTTCATGTTCTACCATATTGCTGCTGGATTGGTGTTATACTGGATGGTCATGAACTTGTTCGGCATTGTGGAACAAATGATCATCAAAAAACATATCCCCACAGACGCTACACCAGCAACAGCCCGTTAAATAGATTCCAGGGCCTACCTTTGGATGGCCCTGGGTTTTTTATAGAAAGGCTAGAAAAGCTATGGCTTACAAAGTATTTTTGGGACTCCTGCTAGCAATGATGGCTTATTCCACCCTGATTTATAGCGATACTATTGTGACAGAACGACGCAAAATTGTGGGAGTTGTGGTAAAAGAAGAAACATTCCTACAAATTTACTTTTATTATAAAATGGACACAGGCAGACAAATCCAAGAAATGGATACCAAATCTGTCGTGCGAATTGAACGAGACAAAGTCCCCTCGGAATATGAAAATGCAGAGAATTATTTCAATCTTAAACTTTATCCAAAAGCCATAGAAGCATATCAACGAGCAGCCAAAGCCAAAGACTGGACGCACCAACATGCACTGTACAAAATTGGGCAATGCTACCAAAACATGCGCAGAATTCCCCAAGCCATCCAAGCCTACCAAGTGTTGCTCAAGACATTTCCCAAAACTTATTATAAAGCAGATGCAATGTGGGAATTGGGGCAATTGTACTTAGAAAGCCAAAAATGGGAAGCGGCTAGCAAAGCCTTTGGTGAGGCCCAGTCACTCTATAATCAACGAAATCCAACATCCCCCCGCGTCAAAGAAGCACAATATCGCCAAGCCATGACCACAGAAAAAAGCGGCCAATATGCAGCCGTCATCCCAATGTACAAAGCCATTCTCCAAGAACGCGGCTTAGAAAAAACACTTCAGCAAGAAATCCAAAGCCGTTTGGCCCATTGTCTGGCGATTACCAAAGACATCTCTGCAAGCCGCCGCATCCTACTCGATCTCTTAAAACAAGCCACCCTGGAACAAAAAAGCCTGCTTGCCAGCATCTATCTTGATTTAGGACTTCTTTATTTTCAAGAACAAAAAATCAAAGAAGCCCTGATCTGCCACCTCCGCGTGATCCTCATGTACGATGTTGTCCCAGACATCACCAAACAAGCATACAAAGAGGCTCTGTACTGCATGGACATCCTCAAACGAGAAATGCCCGAGTACGTAGGTAGGATTCAACGACTTCAACAAATGCGAGACCAACGGGAAAAATAGCAATATATTGCTTCCCAATCCTTTTCTCTCCGCCAATTGCAGCAGACGCTGTCGCTTATTTTCTAGCTTGCAATGCAACACAGCCTTAAGAAACGCCAGTAGTTTTTGCCCTGAAAGGGCTGCATATACCAAGCCCAGGGCAACGCCCTGGGTAAAGGCAATAATAAGATTTTAGCCCTGAAAGGGCGGGACATGATTCAATCAATCCCGTATTTTATGTTCCGCCTTTTCAGGGCTTTATTCATGGGATTCCATACCCAGGGCGTTGCCCTGGGCTTGTATGTTCTGCCCCTTCGGGGCAAATTCATCTACTATAGATAACGTTCGTCATAATTAATCCCGTATTTTATGTTCCGCCCTTTCAGGGCTTTATTCATGGGATTCCATACCCAGGGCGTTGCCCTGGGCTTGTATGTTCTGCCCCTTCGGGGCAAATCTGGTTTCATTCGGTGCTTTATAACTCGATGCTGGTTCAAACAATCTTAGGACATACCTATGCTGATTTTGTTCGATGTTTTCTAGCTCTATGCTAGCCCAAACAACCTTGTGACATAACTTTTGAACACATCCTATTTGATAGGTACAGCATCTATTCTTGGCATGCCTATATACACAATAGGCATTTCTCCATCTTCTGATGTAAAATATGGGATATGGTATATTCCACATTTCAAAATGCCACCGCCTGTTGGGTCAACCTGCTGCCAGCCTTTGCCTTCTTGGTAGAACTCGGTCCAGACATGCCCGCCACTTCCATACAACCAACCGGCCACCTCGCGACTTGGCACACCCGCTGCACGAGCGAGTGTCACAAAGCAATCTGCAAAATCCCAACAACGGCCGAATTTTTGCTCCAAAACTTGATGCACACCCCAACGCGAGCCAACTGGCCCAGAATACATCAAATTACGGCCAGGTTCTAGCCAATGAAGGATTGCCATTGCCTTAGCCTCATGAGTTGTTTTTCCACTTGTAATCTCCTGAGCAAGAGCAATGATTTCGGGATCATCTGATGGCCAGAATGGTGTGGCAGCAGTCAAGGTTTTCAATGGCGCAACTGAACTTTGGCTAAACCCTGTATCATCCACATTGATTTTCATGATTGCAATTACATAGGGCACTTTCTGAAGATACAAGAGCTGGGAAAAAGCATAAGTAATGGTCGCTTTTGTTTCACGAAGCCCAACGACAGGCGGTTTGAATTCATACTTAGCAGGCTCAGCACTAAGCTTTGGATTTCTAAGCATGAGGCATTGACCAAACTTAAATTTTGGAACAAGTTCATGAATTTGTCGAGCCGCTTCCTCTCGAACTGATGCCTTGTTGGAAGGATCACGCATGGTGATAAAATAATTGAAGAGAAGATTGCTCGCTGTATAGTCTGCTTTGGCAACAGGCGACAGCTCGGCTACCACTTGATAGCTGATCATCGTTGGCTTTGGCAACATGCCAAGCTCATAGGATGTCTTGATTGCAAGCGCGAAATTCAATTCTTTTCCAATATATTCAACAACAAGGTTGCCCTTTTGTATACTAAAGGGAAATGACTTTATGTTGGAAAGATTTCGATAGATTGCTGTTGCATTTGCTTCATCCACAGCAGTCAAGACATTCACCTGAATGAGCTGCCCATGAACCTGAAGGACTGAGTTGGTCAATCTTTCAAGGTTGCCACCTAGTTTTTTCCCAATGGCTTTTGTTTGTTCTGCAGGCACTTCCATGGAACTTTTTAAAAACAATCCTGGTGGAAGCTCGCGCAAAAAAGATTCTGCAGGTCCAGCCAAGAGACTTTTGCCAATCGGGCCAAGAAGCGCAAGCAAAAACACAATCAAAATGAAAGAAATCTTTTGCATACTTTCCCTTTCCAAAAAAATATTATTCCTTTGCCAAATTTTGGGGCTGAAACTGATCATCATTTTGAATGATCAAATTGTCCTCGGCCTGTCCTAAGACAAACAGACCTGCTTGATAAACATGACGATCTGCGCTGCCTGTGATTTCAATGGCAGCAACAGCACCAAGCAGTTTTCGTTGAGCATATTCAGAAAAGAAGTTTTTGAATTTGCTCAAATTTTGGAGGCTGCCTGGACATCCTCATGCTCAAGGTACTTTTTGCGTCAACGACAAATGCTAAAAGCCAGTCGTATCACTTTTGCTACTAACAAGAGTGCGCCTGCCTAGCTCAATTTCAGCAAAATCACGAGGTTCATTTCGCCGCAAGCGTTTTAGGCAATAAAACACATTCATAAATAAGCACATCAAAAACGCACCAAGCCTGAGATACCGTGCGCTTCTCATGATTCGCAATAGAGAATATTTCAGCGAAAAAGCCTCCCGCCAAAGGTCCCGATGCGCTTGGATCAATTCATCAGGGGACATCTGCTTGGGCATAAAGCAAACATTATAGCCATTATAAAATTCCCATCCACGCTCCGCTAAAATTCGATTGCCAAGCAGCATTTTTTGATATGCAGCAGTCCCTTGATATGGCGTGAGAATGCTGAGGAATGGAACATCAACGCCGATTTCATATAAACGTTTGGCCATATCACGAATGCTTGCTGGCGTATCCCCATCAAAGCCAGAAATAAAGCCTGCCATCACGCAAATGCCTTTTTGATGCAATGCCTGAATGCGGCTTGCATACTGCTCTGTCCTGTTTTGCTGCTTATGCGCATCTTTTAAAGACTCTTTTCCAAAAGATTCAATTCCAAAAAAAATTCCGATACACCCAGAACGTTGCATTAAATTCAACAAACCAGCATCATCTGCGATATCCATACTTGCCTGAGTGAGCCACCACTTTTTTTCAGGAATCATAGCTTCTAATAAATTTCGCGCAAAATCCCGCTGAACAGTCAGGTTGTCATCCCAAAACCATACCACTTTTCGTTGCCACCAATGGGCGAATGCATTGAAACGAATATCAGCGATAATATCCTGCACCGGCCTTGTTCTAAAGCCAGGATTCAAAGTCGGCACAGTGCAAAATGAACAACTAAAAGGACAGCCTCGAGTGGCCTGCACAACTTTTCGAATAAAAAACTGTTTTGGCAGCAAATCATATCGAGGAGTGGGCAGATTTTTCATATCACAAGGTTGCCCATAATAGACTTTTTGCAAATGGCCATTTTCTACATCAGATAGAAGCGATTCCCAAACTGTCTCAGCCTCTCCAATCACAATAGCATCAAAAAAACAAGCCGACTCTTCTTGCACGAATGTTACGTGCGGCCCGCCTCCCACCACAATCTTCCCAAGACTTCGATAAACCTGTGCCAGCCTATATGCCTCAGGCGCAAATCCGCTAAAAAAACTGATCGCGATTAAATCTGCATCACTCTCTAAACAAGGCTGTTGAATTTGCTGGTGTATCACACGCACCTGATGTTTTTTGGGTGTGATTGCAGCAAGATGGATGCCTGTGATGGGCGGCACAAAATGCATTTCGTGTCCATTTCGATATCGTGGAATATAAGCGACGATAATCTCGATCTTCATCGTTTTCTCAGTCTAACCAGGCGTTTGCCGTAGTCGAAAATAGTGTTACGGAACTGAATCCGCGCGGCTTAAATAAAATAAGCGTGCGGATTCATTCCTACCATGATGCACAACAAATAGCCTTAATCTTTTTTTTGCCCAACTAGGGACGGCTCAGGACAAGGTGTTGCTTTTTTCTCTTCATCCGCCAGCATATCTGCCAAAATTTTATGCCAGGTTCGTTTAGGGTCATGATCCGCTTTTTGTTTGGCCAATGCAACGAGGCCAGCTTTGTCTAATTCCTGGTAAAGATCCATGGATTCACAAATTAACTCTGCAATCCATTTTTCCACGGGTTCATTGCTCCTGGCTTTTTCGTGCAATCCTATAGCTTTAAATTCAATTTCGTCAAAAGATTGATGCTTGCGATAATCAGCACCGTGCAAATAGCGCACTAATTTTACAGCAAAATTGACGTAAATGGAAAGATTGCTTCGATTTCGCTCGATCAATTTTACAATATCCTCGAACATCTCCAAGAACATTGAAATTTTTCGTGGTGCATGAACCGGCATAATCTCAGCAGATTCTGCGGTTTGGGGCCCAAGTCTGCCTTGGGTGGGAGAATTCGTCCTGGTCGCATCCACGTTGGGTTTGTTTTTTTCAAGTTTTCGTCCCATAATTTGTTACTCCAATCAGAAATTTTACATACGTAGCGAATAGTACATCTACCTATTATAATAAAAAAAATCAGATATGTAATCAAGAAAATTTACCAAAAGATAAGACAAAATTTATCAAAAGATAAGCGAATTTTTTCGATATGTCCATCATAAAAAAAAATTTTTTTTCTAAAAATTTTGCTTGACAAAATAAACATTTAATCTTATATATAATAAAAATATATTCAACACTACTCCGAAAACCAAATCAAGCTTACTGAAAGGCCAATGCTATGAAATTTATATTTTTTATATTTTGTATAACAATAACTTATGCACAAACATACGATGACTATATCTTGGCAAAAATGCAGCAAGACGCTCCCATTCTTTGCTTTCACCCACGAGAAGGACCATTTTGTTGCTATCCATCAGCCGCAGAACCAGCCTATCAAAAAATTATGGCTGGACAATTTCATGAAGACATGACCCCAAAAAAATTAGATCCCCAAACCCCATGCTATTTCCAATACTGGATTGGCACCCAAAATGGCCAAACCGTGGAACGCAAAAAATATTGGATTTGGTACAATTTTAACAAATTTAGCTCATGCGAGCCACTAGGATGGCATGAAGGAGACTGGGAAAATATTGAAGTAATTTTGTACAATGGTGTTGTGAAATTTTATTGGCTTTCAAACCACGAAAAATTCATCGCCATCACCCCAGAACAAGCAAAACTCAAAGACGGCCACGTAATAGCGTATGTGGCCCGTGGCTCCCATGCCCACTACCCTAGCTTATCCTCTCCTATGTACGAAGTCATGGGCCTAAGCGATTGCGTCGGCAATGGCCAAACCTGGGACACCCGCTCCAGCCTCATTCCCCTCTCCTCCACTCCATTTGCTGATTTCCAAGGCAAATGGGGCAACCACAACTACGAATTACAATTATTCGGTGCCACCCTAGCCGTCTTCGACCCACCCCAAAGCCCTGTGACACGCCAATTTGAATACGCCAGCGAAGACCAAATCTGGGATATGCTGAAATAACATGAAGCACGCCCTTTCAAAAAGGCGTGCTTGTTTTGTAAAAAGAGATGCATCATACAAACCTAGATAATCTTTTAAAAACAAAAATTTCAGCAGCGACCGAGATTTCTGGAGTGTCTCCTGCTTTGCAAGTTACTTCAGAGCGTGGAAGTCAGCATTTAAAAAGATGTGATCCAATAACTTCTTCTATATCAAGATATTATAAACTATTTGATTAAATAAAAATTTTTTTCTTGCAAATAAGATGTATCTCTTGTAAAATTAAGATAATATTTTTTCTGATATTACTAATCCTTGCCTAATAAGGTATAAAGTGTTTTTATTAGAATTGAAAGGATTAATATGAACAAATTTATTTTATGCGTGCTTATTGCTATCTTAACACCTCTAGGTTTTACACAAACTTATGTTGCTAGTCATGATTTTAGCATTCGCAACGGGAATCCAAATGGTGTTTGGTCCTATGGCTGTATGACTGCTAATTTTGATACATTGAGCTTATATCAAACTGCTTGGACTCCAGTCACAAATCATCATCAATGGTGTACTCAAACACGTCCCGATTATACTCCGTGCATCTGGAAAAATATGGGCCCAGTGTCTTCTGATGGTGTTCCTTCTGGAATGCTTTCTCTGCACCCATGTCCAGGTAACGAACCTTCTGTACTCCGTTGGACTGCACCACAAGCCGGAACCATTGCAGTGAGAGCAATCTTTTCCAGTGGCGATCGAGGAGCAATGGCTATTGCCGTACATTATAATGGCAGACAACTTTGGTCCGAAAATGATCAAGGTGTTTACAACGCTTCCTCCATGGCTGTAAATGTAGGTGATACTATTGATTTTCTTGTGTACGGTGGTTATTCTTACGGTAATACCCCCTTAGAAGTGACTATATGGTATAAATAGCACACCACCTAAGCCATAAATCTCTTGGCTTGTGCTATTGTCATATTCTTGAATCATGATGCCAAAAACAAGCACGCCATTTGATCAGCGTGCTTGTTTTGTAGCATTGTCGAATATGACACTCGCAAGTGCCTGATGATGCTATTGTTGCTTCAAATCTTTTGATCTTGCAAGAGCTTATCTTCCCAATCCATATCTCAGGGCATACAGATCAATGACTTGCAATCCAAAATACAAAGCATCTTTAGGCCAGCCCTGGTATTGGTAGTAGTATTCCTGCAATTGTGGCACTGCACCGATTGTGTCAAATAGTTCATAGAACGGATCGCCTTCTGCTGCTTTTACAGGCAAGGCTTCCCAATCTCGAATTTGCGTGCCAACTTTGCCCGTTAGGTCGCTTTGGAAAATATCGTTGCCCTTATGGCTCATGATCAAATCAACGTGCTTATCTTGAAATTTAGCCTCAAACAAGAGGTCTGGGGCGATGCCAATCTGTTGGCCTACTGTTTCATCATGGAATGTATGAACAATATTAAACTGAAGCAGATAGCCTCCTTGAATTTGGCTCATGATTGGTGCAGAAATATCCAACGAATGACGATGTGGATTTTCAAGCCTGAATGGAATACGCAGGGCTTGAATCTCGATAGCATATTTTTTGCCGCTTTCCCAATCGCGTTCATACGATTGAGCTAGACCAAATATTGGAATCCAGAAGGCTTGATCTTTGAAACTTGACTGCGGACTTTGCTGCAGGGACATGGCCATGTTGAAGGCTTTCTTTGCTTCTTCAGGATTCTGCGAACCTTGGATGATTCCTGCCCAGGCTTTGCCCCAACTGGCACTATCCACGCGCGGTACATATTGCCTGGCGTATGCCTGCCATTGCGTTTCCAGGCTAGCTACATCTACATTGGATCCAGCATCCTGGACAATTTTGTTGAATGCCGCTTGCCGGGCCGCTTCCTGGTCAATCTGCTCAAGTAATCTTCCAAGAGGAATCTGCAGGATGACATCTGTAGCAGTGGCATGCACCTGGCGCAATAGATTGATTGTTTGTTGGCTAGGATCCAGGTGATAGAGCGACTGTGCAACATTTGTCCTTAAATAAGGATTTTCCTGGGCATTTTGTAAAATTTGGGAAAGCAAAGTTACGGTGCTTTCTTCTGGGAAAGCGCCTGCCATATATTGAAGACAATCGGCAGCATAAATCCGTACCACGAGTTCAGACTTGGGATCTTTTAAAATTTGCTCCAATTTAGGTTGCTTCAAAGGCCCTTGAGAGAGCCAGCACCGCATGGCCACCAATTGCACATACCAATCTTTTGAATCTAGCCATTTTTCCAGGTACTCTAACGTCTTTTCTTTTTCAGCATCATCCAGCGAACTCCAAAACCCTGGGATTTCAGAGATTCCCAACAACAATAAAAATATTTTTTCAGATTTGTTTTCTAAAGCAATTTCTGGCCCAAGCTGAATGAGCTTTTTTTTAATCTGCTCTCTTTGGTTGGTGGCTCGGTCAAAGAAGCTTTCTCCTTTGATTTCCAAATCTGATAACGCTGCAATGTTCCTTCCGAAAAGCCCGATTTTATTGACTAATTCGACAAATGCCTCTTCTTGCCACTTCATGAGTGCCGTCGCTGCCTTGCTGATTGGTTCCCAATTATGATCTGCCAATCGTTGGATAAACATTAAGACAGCTTTTCGCTCTTCTGACTGCCCCTTCAGATAGGGAAGCATTTCTTTTATCATTTGCAGAGCATCCAGGCGACACTTTGCATCAGGATCATACAAACTGATGAACACAAGCTTATAGAATAAAAATTCTTTGAGCAAAGCCGGCGGAAGTTGCTTTTTGGCTGCTGCCATGCCATTCCTCCGGATGGTAGCATCAGAGCTATCCAATACTTGTTTGAGCGCTTCCATGACAAAGGCAGGAGATGCCATTGGATTGCATTCGCCAGCCTGGCTGATTTCTTGAGCAAGATTGCTAATTTGCTTTTGTTCCCAATATTCATAACCTAAAAAAGCGCCCAATATCAGGAGTATTAGCAACAAAAAGCCTGCAATCGGTTTTGTGATGAGATAGCGCAGCCGTCGCTTCTGTTCCATTGGTATAAAAGCATCCAAGTCCTTTAAAAGAAGGTCCACAGTCTGATAGCGTTGCTCTGCTTTGGGCTGCAAGCATTGCGTAAGAATTGCTACCAAAGCAGGATTTTGTATTTCTTGAAGACTTGACATTGCATTGAAATGGCTGGATTCAGAAAGACTCTGCTGAGGTGGATTTTTTTTGGTGAGCAAGAAGTACAACAGCCCGCCAAGGTAATAAATATCCGTGCGTTGGTCTGTGACAAAATCACTGTACCGATGCAAAAACTCTCCAGGATATTTCTGTTCAAGTCCTAAACGATTTTCATAAGCTAGAATATCTTGCACTTCGTCTTGAGTACATACGACAGCCGATGCTTCCATCAAATCCTTTTTGGCTCGATCTGGAAAAAGAAAAGTATACAGCTCTTCTTTCCGCAATAGCCGATGCCATTTGTCCCAAATAGTTTCGCCTTGTTTTTCATCCAAAGCAATGCTGGACTCATTCAATACTTGTTGCAAGAATCCTTGCTCATTTTTCAGATCACCTGCTATGACATATCGGCTGCGTTTGGTTTGTTGTTCTGGTGGCGCAAAAAGAGGGTTAAAAAAATACGGTGCTTGAGTCATGGTATGCCGCTGGATTTGGTTACAAATCTTTGCCAATCCCCAATCCACCAATTTAATGGAATGCTGAAACAACCACCACTTGTTCACCAACATGATATTGTTAGGTGCCATGTCTCGATGCAGATAACTATTTTGATGGAGAAATTGCAATTTTTCAGCAACTTTTTGGACAAGCACAGCAGCCCATAAAAACTTCCCTTGCCAAATTCCAGGCCAATCTACCCAGTAATGCCAGGTCGAAAGATAATCTCCTAGGTCTTTTCCAGCAATATACTCCATGATATAGTAAGGATCCTTAGGATCATCAACCTTATGACTATCCAAAATCTTGGGAATAGGATTATCTTCTCCTGGATGCTGCTTGTTCCAAAGCTCATGAAGTTGCAACGCAATATTAGCCTCCTGACTGAATAGCTCTAAATAAAAATTGTAATGCATGTCAGTCCAATGATTCGCAGCTTTCATTGCCTCACGTGTTTTGGGCATTTTTTTGATAACCTTCGGCTTTTTCGGATCCTCAAGATCCCGCAGAATCTCCAAATATCCCATCCCGCCCTCAATCATCTGAATGGGATCAGAATATTGTTTTCCCATCTGTCACCCTTTCTTTTTGTAAACCGTTGAGAAAACTTTGTTGAAGCAAAAGTTTAGGTAAAAGCGGTTTTGATTTTGCTGTGATCAAGCTTTGCTGAAGCGAAAGTTTAGCTGTTTTAACAATTGACTATAAAAAAACGAATGCAACTATTTTATCAAAGCGCTTATATAAAATCAAGTTTATTTAAATCTCAAAAAACTTTCCAATGTATCTCCATATTATCTCCACGTTGGTAAAAATTTAAAAAATTTTTCAAAATAAGGTATTTATTATGGCCATAGCAAATTATAGAGCAAAGCAAAGTTGCGAAAGAGACAATACCTCAACAAAGTACTGAACCAAAGGTACCTCAAATAAATATGAGCTATATTGTAATTGGAATTGTTGGACTAATTATTTTTATCGGTTTCCTTCGTTTGTTTTCATAGGCGCTATGCTCATTTTCAGCGAGCATAACAGAAAAGATTGCGTGATGCGCATGTAGAGCGAGCGGCCGTCTGTCGGCCGTCGCCCTATATCAAGACTTCCTGAGATTCAGACCAAATTGAATGAAACATGGGAAAATACTAAACGTTTTCTAGCCCAAAAACTTCCGTATAAACCGCTCTTTATCTACTGCGATGGTTATGTAGGTGGATGTGCTTTCTTGCAAACGTGCGCCCCATTGACCTTTGCTACGGTATATCTTCACTTCTCGAAAAATGCAAATGTCTCTATCCATTGCTACGCAGGCTGCCAAGGGATCGTGGAGTATTTTTCCTTCGGGATTTCTCGCGAGATAGAGTTCCATGCTTTGGTAAATTATGTGTAGTCCGGGTGTTTTATTTTGGATAGATGCCAGCCGTTCATGGATGCCTCGATCGTAAAGTACTCCGTGGCAGACGTTCTTGGATACTAAATCTCGGTTGAGAATCTGAGAGGAATTGAGCAGAAACAAGGCTGCCTTGGGATTGCCGTTGAAATTGTAGGTGGGGCAAGTTTCTCGTCCGGCAAATTTGGACAAACGGTGTTGGGCTGGAACGATACTGTCGCCGGCAAAACCGCCCTGGGCCACCCATCTTTGGATTGTAATGGTTGGATGATTTTCCAGGAGAGCATGCAAATTGAAGAGTGGCGCACCTGTGACTATTGTGGTGTCTGGATATTGTTTCATCACCTGGGCCAGTATCTCATGGCCAAGGCCATCGGGATCGGATGGGGCAACTTCGCCCAAAAGACGATAATGGAAAGGCGAAACGCAGAGCTTGGGATGCTCAGGGGTTCGGCTGCCTACGAGCACATCCTGCCTGTGGGTCAATTCCAGCACTTTCCTCACAATGCCAATTTGTTCATGAGTACCAGGCGTTACCGTAACCGAGCGTAACACCGCATCCGGGTGATTTGCAAAGAAACAGAGTGTTATCAGGTCATCTGGATCAGAAGTTTCCATATCGAAAGCAATGTTAATCTGGTGCATATTTTTTAGGACTCCTCATACGGGCTTATAAAGGTGATTTGCAAGCAG
>JAKLHB010000369.1 GCA_022710345.1 Planctomycetota bacterium | reverse complement strand
TTAAGCCCAATCGGTATTGCTTTAGGGAAAGAGAGCAAGACTTGCTGCAAAGTAAGCCCAGTTGCCTTAGGCTCATTGACGCAATAGATTTCATTGCCAACAAACGACAAGAGTTCATTATACACAGTGGCTAAGCCATTTTGCCTCGATGTTTGCACTAAAATCTTTGCAATGATTTCATTTGGGCAAAAAACCGTCACTTCATCTTCGCCAATAGAACTTGCAATGTCTATATTTTTGGGATCATAAAGCTCTGTAACAATGTGGAAAGGCTCAGGCCGTCGAGCTGGATTTTTACAAATGCTCAAGATGATCTTGATCACTTGAGTATCCTGAAGCGCGATTTCCCGAAGATCGGGATTTTTAGATGCTTCACTTACAATGACAATAGCGCGGCAATCTTGGATCGCTACTTTTTCCAAATGATGAATATTGGATATTTCGCCACTTCTCACAATAATCTTGGTACAGAACCGTTGCTTGACCACAGTACGTAGATAATCTTCGAGTTCTTCCTTGGGCTGTTGCGAAAAGATGACAATCGTATTAGGTGTTTGCTCGTGTGCCACAATCAATTCAGTAAGCATTGCTGGAACTTTATCACTCCAGCCCAAGATCAAAGTATGATTTTGTTCCATCACAGATGTCAGGCCTTTTTTTAATTCCTGCAATTTTTGGTCAAAAATATTAGTTAAAAATGCAATTAATAATGAAAAAATTACTACGCCTAGAATGCCTGTGATGACAGCCACAATTTTGCTTACAACAGACTGATTTGTTGCTTCATCCATAGAACCAGGATCGCAGATTTGCAAAAAAGTTAGCCAAATTTGGCTGCCAATATTATCTGTGTGCCCAATTAAAAAATACAAAATAAGGCAGAAAAACCATGCTGCTAACAACAATGCTGCCAATGTTAAAAACATAGCTAATGGGCCTTGAGAAATAAAATTATCATACCAATAAGCGAGGCGTTGCATCATATAATTAGGTGCAGTCCAAAATTGGATTATTTTTTTCTTGCTCAGGCCTTTTGCAGATCCAATCAATTGTTCTTGGGTATTTTTGATGAGCGCAGGCATTTTTCGAGGATCATCTACGTGCAAATATTCGGATTCCCAAGTTGGCGTAATCAATGCACGGCAATATTTGCATTGAAAGGAAATTTTTTTGGTAATCCTAAATTTACGATGGCATTGGGGGCATTCTACAACAAATTTTTCTGATTGCATAGTATTACCCATCTTTGCTAAGACTCATGATTTCCTGTAGATCAACAGGAAAGCTAATTTCAAAAGTAATGCCTTTGGATCCTGTCACATTATCCTTGACCACAATTCTTCCTTTTAATTTCTGCAAACGTTGAAGTACAATTGTCAATCCTAAACCTGTTCCAGTCTGCTTAGTAGTATAAAAAGGTTCAAAAATTTTTTGGCGATCTGAGGTCGGAATCCCTGGCCCATTATCAGAGATAGCAACTTGTATAAACACTGGCTTTGAATGATCTTCATGATATAAAATGCTTGACGCAATATCAACATGCCCACCTCGAGGAAGTGCTTGAATTGCATTATGAATAATGTTAAAAAAGATTTCAGTCAAGGCATCTCGATCTACTAATAGCTTGACTGCCTGGTCTTCAAATTTTGTTTCAATGAGCACTTGATTGCGTGCAGCTTCATGTTTCAGAAGAAGCAACACATCTTGAATAACTTCAGAAACTACCAAATGGACAATATTCCCAGAATGTGGCTTTGCAAAATGGAGTAATTGGTGCACAACACGAGATAAACGATCAATTTCTCCAATGATGAGTTCCATTCCTTCTTGCCTTGGATCGTCTGTTGGCAATTCTTCCTTGGTAACTTGTGCAATAGTTTTAATGGAAGATAAAGGATTCTTGACCTCATGCGCAATGCTTGCGGAAAGTCGGCCTAATGAGGATAGTTTTTCATTTTCGTACATCTTGCGTTCTAAAAGAAACTTCTCTCGAACTAATCGTGTATTTTCTATTGCAATGACCATCTGATTCAGAAGCATGATCAGCATTTCTTCTTCTTCTGCTAAAAGGCGGTGGCGAATTCTGCGTTTGCCAATGGTTAATATTCCAAGAAGTTTGTCTTCATTATATGCTGGAATGACCGTAAATGCTTTAATTTTTTTCATTTCGCGCAATAATTCAACATTATCTTCTCCAAAATCATAGACATCCAAAACTATAAATTTTTGCTTTTCTAAGTACTCGACAAGCGGTTCAATATCTTGGGCTGTCAAATCGAGTGTCGTATCTGTGATGTTGAGCCTACCATGTTCGCGTTGAAACACAACTAGAGCGACATCCTTGATTTTCATGGCTTGGCTAATGGTATGGACAACTTCTTCCAATAAATTTTGCAAATCCAAATAATATCCACGCATAATCTTAGAAGAAAGATCGCTGAAAATTTTTCGATAATATTGTTTTTCTGCAAAAAATAACCAATTGAAAAATTCCTGCAGCCAAAGTTTTACGGGATCGAAAAAGAAAACCAAAAGCATGACTAAGATGCCTTCAATCATGCGAAAGTTAATTTGGAATTGCTGCTCCATGCTTGCGCCCAAAGGCCGAATGAGCGAGTTATAGAAGGTGATGACTGCGCTTCCTAATACAGAAAAAATAAGTCCGCGTTTGAAGACATATTCCATATAATTGTAGAAGTATAAGTAATAGGCCATCAATGGAGGCAAGCAAAATGTTAGCATTTCTGTAAGCAATGCCAAATAAACACCAATGATTGGTATATGCCAAGCTTTTAAAATAAAGGTAATCGTATATAGTATGATGATTGCAGAAACCACAAACAACAACATTTGCCAACAGCGGCGTTCGTCATCATCTATTACTTTGTGGCGGATCCAGCAGATGATAATCCATGCAATGCCTAAAATTGGCAATGCCCAAGGAATAAAATATTCAATAAAATTTTCTAAATGAAAGTTGATACTCACCAAGATAGGTAAAAGGTCGCCTTGATAGGTAAAAATACTAAAGAGCAAAAATGGGGAATAAAGCAATAGATAGACCAACCAACGCAAGCATATTGGAATGCGAAGATAGCTGTCCTCTCCAAAACGAAACAAAGCATGGCTAAATAAAGGAAACATCAATGCAAAACTAAAGACAGCCATACCTGTGAAGAGTTTTTCCACAATATTTTGGCCACGATATAAATAGCCAGAGAAAAGCGAGATAAAGATCCCGAAAGTCCAACATAGCACAACAAAAGTAAACAATGCAAAAATACTTTCTCGGCTTTTTCTATTCTTGCGTTTGTGCATCAAAACCAAGATTGCAATCTGCAAAGCACTGCCAAGCAGAAATGTAAAGATGCGGACAATATCTGCGACTTCGATTTTCATAACATAGAACTCTCGATAAGATATGCAGCAAAGTTTTTTGCCGCGAAGCGGTTTGGGAATAAAGCCTGGGGTTTCTAACCCCAGGTTATGTCGAGTCTTATCGTGTCCTGACGGGACACAGGAAAACGTAGCATTCTATCAAAGAGAACTTTTATTTCCGAGCGAATTTTTATTTTTTTTGATTGATACAGATTAAGGATATTTTTTTAGTATATTCTAGCACAAGAAGTTAGAATTTCAGAAAATCCACTAACAAACTCGATTGGTGCTTAGTGGGGTATAAACCACAAAAGCATGAAGGCACAACTAATTATGCTTTATGCTTTTGTGGTAACAGGCATGCATAAAAAAATTTACTGGGCTTCCCAAATTTGGGCATTATCCCAAGTACATTCCCAAGTCTGATTTTGGCTTGCAAAGCCAAATGTTCCAGCTTGCATTTGCTTTTCTTGGCTCAATTTAAAATTCAGTTTGGAAACAACTTGATCGTTGAGCAAAAGCAAGTACGTATCTGCTTCTGTCCTAGATCTCGCTATAGCGATGGCAACAGGCTTGTCTGGCCATGGTCCTAAAGTTTGCCAAGGTTCTTTTTTCTTGGATTTGCTTGTCGTATATACAATGCTTTGATCCTTGCCTTTGCCAAAATAAATTCCTTCTTTGTCTCCCTCTTTATCCCAGATACCATAGAAGAGGCCGACGTAGGCTGTAGGGCTTGATGAGTGCAAATATAGTTGTATTTTGACAAAATTTTCTGTAGGTAAATGGCGTATAAAGCCCGAAAGCAAATTGCCTTTGAAATTGGTGCCTGACATGACTGCTTGCTGATTTCTCAAAAAGATATGAATTCCATCTTGCTCGATCGTCTGCCAGCGCCTACGCAAAAGCCCATCACTGCGGCTAAACGAGTCTTCCCAGATTACCAAATTTTGGTTTTCTATAATTTTTTGGCGTGTTGCTAGACAATATTCATCATTGGGAGCTTGAGATAATGCACGATCCAAATAATTTAATGCTAACTTTGCGTTATCTTCGCGATTATGCTGCCATGCAGCCAATTTCAGGATAGGGAGATGCTGATTGGCAATGCGTAATGCTTCTTGTAATGAACGTTGAGCCTGATCCCATTTTTCTTGGAGAATATAATGGACAGCAAAGTTTAATTCTGTTTCAGCAGATTGTCTTAATATTCCTGGTTCTTTCATCCATCCTTCTTTTAATGGTTGAACTCTTTCAGCAGGTACTCCTTTATACTTTGTTGCATATTCTGCAAAACTATCTATGGCTTGAGGACTCAA
>JAKLHB010000368.1 GCA_022710345.1 Planctomycetota bacterium | reverse complement strand
CAACCGTCCCGATATGGTAGCCTCTTTATATTGCTTGCTGTCGGTCTCACCTATACCTGGCTAGTCCAGGTCTTAGTTCCTGTATAGAGTACTTCACTCTTGAGGTTGAACATTGCATGCACATATTCAGCCGACTGGAAACTAGTTAAAACATTGTTTCCTAATACTAAATTTTGCCAGGCTTCAATCGGTGATTCGTCTTGTTGGGCTTCCCAGTCTTGTTGGGCTTCCCAATCTATCCTAACCGTGAACAAGTTTTTTAAGGTGCCCGAATGATCACGTCTTGCCATAAGGCTAGATCAGCGAACTTCGTTATGAATAATACGTGCGTACCGCTGACGTTGTGCTAGCATCAGGCAACGCTGAATCCGTCTATATCCTAGCTCTCCGATCAGTTTTCTGTTAGTAGATAGCCAACCGGTAGGAAGTCTTCTGCCGACCTTCTCAGGTCGTCTCACCATATCAGTTTGGAATCCAGTTTTCCCCTTGGATTCCTCAGCTTTTCATCTTAATTATTAAACTAAGATTTATAGCTTAGCGGTTCGCACACATGCGAATTCCCATTGGGCTTCTGTAGGCAAAGATAATCCGGTCTTTTGACAAAATGCTATGCAATCATTCCAGGACACTTGTTCTACAGGATGGTCTGGATTTTGAAAATACGACGGATTGCTTTTCATCACTTTCTGCCAGACTGCTTGGGATACTTCAGTCTTACTAATCAGGTAAGGAGATAAGGTCACCTGGTGTTCCACTTCATCTGAATTTCGATCAATTGCATCTGCTGGACTGCCCATAGCGAACGTACCTCCAGGAATTAAAACAAATTCCATTCCTGTTTGATCATGGATATATTCTTTGACTGTCTTTGTAATTTCCCAACAAGAGTATGTGGTTTCTCGCAGATACCTAAAGGATGCTGTGTCCATTGGCATACGTGTGCTTGACCCAGCAGTAGGTTGAACCGTTTGCACAGGAGGCTTTGGCTTAGCGACATTGCGGGCAAATGCAAAATTATAGCACAATGCAGCCGCTGATCCTATGGCTAATAAACTGCAAGCAACTCCTACGTATTTGTTGCTTCTAGCCCAGTTCCACGGCAAGGTAAGTAAAGTAATTACAAAACCCATAATTGGCACAAGCAGCTTCATCAGTCCTATATTTTGCAATGCAAAAAGTCCTGCAATCGCTACAGTCAAGCCAGCTCCTAATATGATCCATATAATAGGTGATATTGAAGTGGGCTTAACGTATATAATCGGGGACGTTGGATTAGGTTTGGCATTTTGCCTACCCTCTCGTATCTTGGAAACTTTTTTTCTAGGCAGAGCCATATACCTTTCCTTCCAAAGAAATTTCAAATTGTTTTTTGCAAAAAGATGCCATAAAACCTGTTTTTCAATCACCAAGAAAACAATTTTTTCAAAACGCTTTTTTACTAAGAAACTAACCAAAATAATCGTATGTTACTATTTTGGTTAGTTTCTTGAAACGTTTTTGAGCTTTGTTATCAAATTTTTTTGTTATTGTAAGCCAGTTCGTTGTTTTTCCCAAGGCCATGGAATCAGCCAATAGACGGCCAATACCAGCCACGTAGTTAAAGTAAAATTCCATTGGCTGAAATACAACGATCGGCATATTTCAGTCATACACTGGACACTGATCATAAGCCAAATCCATTTATGTGCAATAGAACGATAGAGGGCAATTCCAGCAGAAAGCATGAGCGGCCCTAAGACTAGATAAATTAAGCTAAACATACTAAACCAAAAAGCTGCTCGGCCTAATAATGCTATCTCTTGCTGAATGTTTTCGCGTGTTTCCGGTGCCTGAATTTCTTGATCAAATTTCGCCAGTGTATCTCGATTCGCTTGGTATAATGCAGCAGAAGCTATATAAAACCAGCCTAAGAAAACATTTTGCATGGCAAGCAAAATGGCTATTATAGCAATCATTTTGCGTAAAAATTTAAATCGAGAGAAATAGCGCATGTGAATTCCTTATTTTAATGTGCAATTTGCGCTACTGTCAAGTTTCAAGAGCAAAACTTTTAGTCTTGTTGTAAGGCTTGATTTAAGATTGTCTCAGAGACAATAAAAGGCAGAGTGATGTGGTCCTTCCCTGAGTGTTCTTGGTTATACAACATGCATGTCTCTATAGAATGTTCGTTTCTTGCCCATGCTCTGCGGGCCACTCCACCCATCACATCCCAGGGAATGGCGGATTGGATGATTTCATCCACTTCGCGGCTTCCATCCAAAACAAGGCCAAAGCCGCCATTGATGGCTTTGCCAATGCCAACACCACCACCATTATGCAATGCAATGAGGGTCATTCCTCGTGCGGCATTGCCTGCAAAGCAATGGGTTGCCATATCTGCCATGATGTTGCTGCCGTCTTTGATGTTTGCAGTCTCTCGAAATGGAGAATCTGTACCGCCGGTATCATGATGGTCTCGGCCAATCATGATAGGGCCAATTTCATGCTTCCTCACCATCTCATTAAACTTGAGTGCAATTTTCATACGGCCTAAGGCATCTTGATATAAGATTCTTGCTAGAGTGCCTACCACAAGCTTATTTTCTTCTGCATGGAGGATCCAATTATAATTGTCCTGATCTTGGAATCTTCGTTTGGGATCAATGCAAGAAAGTGCGGCATCATCTGTTTTTTGTAAATCTTGTGGATTGCCACTCAAGCACACCCAACGGAATGGGCCATAGCCATAATCGAATAACATCGGCCCCATAATGTCTTCCACATAAGATGGGAAAATAAAGCCGTCGCGTTCATTCATACCATTTTTGCATATTTCTTTCACTCCAGCATCATAGACTGCCTTCATAAAGCTATTACCATAGTCAAAGAAATAAGTACCACGCTGTACCAATGCTTGGATAGCTTGAAAATGGCGAATGAGAGAGCGATCTACCAATTGCCTAAATTTAGGCTTATCTGTTCGCAATAATTCAGTGCGTTGTTCAAACGTAATCCCTTGTGGACAATATCCTCCATCATACACAGCATGGCATGAAGTTTGGTCAGATAATAGATCAATTGGAATTTGATGTTGAGCAGCGTATTCTAATAAATCCACGATATTGCCATAGAATGCGATTGCCATACTTTTTTGCTTTCGTTGACAATCTTGCGCAAGTTCAAAGACTTGTTTAGGATCTTCTAGGATCACATTGACCCAACCCTGTTTGTGTCGAGTCTCAATCCTAGAGCGATCTACTTCTGCAATGATCCCCACACCTTGGGCAATGAAAATAGCTTTGCCCTGTGCACCGCTCATGCCGCCTAATCCAGAAGTGACATAGAGCTTACCTCGAAGATCGCTTTGGATGCCAAGTTTGAGCCTGCCAGCATTCAACAGTGTATTGTACGTGCCATGCACAATGCCTTGCGGCCCTATGTACATCCATCCGCCAGCAGTCATTTGCCCATAGTTTGCACACCCCAACGCTGCTGCACGATGCCAATCAGCTTGATTATCAAACATGCCGACCATCAACCCATTGGTGATGATCACGCGTGGTGCTTTTGGAGACGAGTGAAATAGTCCAAGTGGATGGCCTGATGCTATCACAAGTGTTTGATTTTCTGTAAGTTGTTGCAAGTATCGTTTAATAAGGCAATATTGCAGCCAATTTTGGCAAACTTGGCCTGTCTCACCATAAGTCACTAATTCATAAGGATACAGGGCAATTTCAAAGTCTAAATTGTTTTCAATCATCACTTGGCATGCTTTGCCCGCAAGGCAATTGCCTTTGTATTCTGCAATCGGTTTGCCATAAATTCGCCCTTGGGGCCGAAAGCGATACCCATAGATTCTCCCATAATTACGCAATTCTTGGGCAAATTCGAGGGCTAATGGGGCATGCCATTGCTCTGGGACATAGCGTAAGGCATTTTGCAATGCCAATGCCATTTCTGGCTTGCTTAATGTCAATTCTCGTTTGGGAGCACGTCGTATTCCTGGAACAAACTCTGGCATTGGTGGCAATTCTGAAAAAATATTCCCAAGATGAATGATCATTGCATTTTGAATTAACTCATTGCTAATCATAGAATTTTCCGCACAGCAACTCTTGCTTTTGGGCAGAGAGCCAATGCGCCTTTACTTTTTATAGACAAGGCTTAATGTTGCAACTACTTCTAAAATATAATGTTGTATTGGAATACTAATCAGAAACTCTTTTTAGCTTGCAAAAGCAATCCTAAATCGTTACAATTCCAAGAAGCAAAGATTATTTTGGTTCTAATATCCCCTGAATTGGCAACGTCAATTCGGGCTGGCTTTGGGCTGATGTATGCAAAATCAATTGGCCCTTAAATTCGCCTGCTGCACTAGTTGGCATATTAGGCACCACAACTAAAACTTGGTAGTATCGTTGTGGCACTAAAGGCTCAATTTGGACTTGAACAAATGGCAATGTACATTCAGCTTTGTGTAGCTCAAATGGTTGACTTTCTTCAACAGCATATACCAACAATGCAAGCTTGGCTTGTTTATTTCTTGGAATTTTGTTGAATTGCAGGGAATGGCGATTCATTGCAATTTCTCCACTCACCCGGCCTAAAACATCCAAGCTGACTTTCTCTCTGCCTGGAATATTGGTAGAGATGACTAATCTACCTTGAAATGAACCAAATGGAATATTGGGTAATGCTGTTAGGCTGATGCACTCAGCCATCCTAGGGCTGGGATAAAA
>JAKLHB010000367.1 GCA_022710345.1 Planctomycetota bacterium | reverse complement strand
CAGGAAGGCCTCCGTTTCAAGGCGTTACGCCTGTGAATATTTTTGCCCAAATTTTAAATAATGACCCGATTCGGCCAAAAGAATTGAACCCAGATATTCCACTTGATCTGGAGGCAATCATTCTCAAATGCCTGGAAAAAAACCCTAGTGCCCGTTATATGACAGCCGAGCTTTTAGCAAAAGATTTAAGTCGTTTTCTAGAAAACCGTCCCATTCTTGCCAAGCCAGTTACGGTATGGTCGCGTTCACAAAAATTGATCGCACGCAATTGGGCTTTGAGTATTGCGATTGGATTACTTT
Source organism: Planctomycetota bacterium (assembly GCA_022710345.1). Lineage (GTDB taxonomy): Bacteria > Planctomycetota > Uabimicrobiia > Uabimicrobiales > JABWCH01 > JAKLHB01. The sequence goes on along the minus strand of JAKLHB010000367.1, from coordinate 4,422 downwards.
TTTGCTTGACGATTTTTAGCAGCATTGCGGTTACTTTTCTCTGGCGGCAAGCAGAAGCCGAAAAGCAAGATGCTCACAAGCAACGTTTGATTGCAATAGAGCAACAACAAATAGCAGAACAAGAAAAACTTAGGGCACAAGAGCAAACACGCATCGCAGAAGCCCAGCGAGCAATTATTGAAGAGCAAAAAAAACATGCTCAGGAGCAACAAGCTATTGCCGAACTTGCACGTGAAGCAGAAGCTAAAGAAAAATTAGAGAGAGAACGTGACTCTCAGGCATCTCGCATTCGGTTGGCGAAAATTGCGCTCGCCAAGGCAGCCGAAGCTTATCAACGTCAAGAATGGAAATATTGTGGTGTTCAAGCAGGCGCTGCGTTGGAATTTTTAGCCATGCATTGGGCTCATTCAGGCATCCACGTAGAAATCGAAAGAATTCGGCAAGATGCACAAGGATACATTCGCAAAGCTTTGATACAAGAATTGGCATTACGAGAAATCAAAAGTTTTCGAGAAATTAGCTCCATCAGCTTTTATCCAGGATCCAAGATTTTGGCTGCTGGCAGCCATGATTCAACCATTAAGCTATGGGATTGGAACACTGGTGCATTGGTTCGGGTATTGAGTGGACACGAAAATGCTGTGACTAGTGTTCATTTTACACCAGATGCCCAAATGTTAATTTCTGGCTCCCTGGACAACACGCTTAAATTTTGGGACCCTGTCAATGGCAAACTGCTGCGAACATGCACAGGGCATCATCATGCGGTCACAGCCTTAGATATCACCAATGATAGCCAATGGGTGGCATCAGGTTCCTTGGACAATATGGCCAAAGTTTGGCGTATTAAAACCGGAATGCTATTCCGGAATTTTAGCCATGAGTATGATGTCACTGCTGTGAGTTTTAGCCCAGATGGACAATTATTAGCCACTGGATCGGAAGACAAAAGCATTCGATTATGGAATATCAACACTGGAAGTCTGACGCTTTCATGGATAGGCCATGAATCTGATGTCACTGTTTTAAGTTTTAGCCCAGATGGAAAAATGTTAGCTTCTGGCTCTTTTGATAAGACTGTCCGTATGTGGAACATTGAGCAAGGCCAACTGGTTCGTACTTTTGCAGACCATACTCACACAATTACATCTTTGCATTTTAGCCCAGATGGCCAAACTGTGGCAGTCGGAACCTGGGATAACATGGTCAAATTATGGGAAGTTTCCACAGGACGTTTGATTCACATCTTTGTAGGCCATAGCACGCCAATCACAGCCGTACAATTTAGTCCCAGTGGTCAGATTTTAGCCACCGCAGCCCGCAATGGCAGCATCAGAATTTGGCGTAGCATTCAGACAGCCTCTCAGCAGTCCATAGCAACATGGGCAAAACCTTTTCTTCCCACAGTAGAGGAAAAGATCATGCCACACGATTCTGTATTTGACTTACGTCCAGATATACCAGGTTGGTTGGTAGAATATGCACTGGAGAAAACTCCTTTGCGTATTGCAGAAGCATTGTTTGAAATGCGTGTTACGGAAACATTAGGCGTAGAGCTTCAACCTCTATTGCCTCGCGATCCATAAAATTTGGAGGAATTTTTATGAGATACGTTCCTGGACAATTTTCACGTTTTTTTTATCGCAAAGATTGGAATTTACTTGCCCAAGAAATCACCACTGTTGTTCTTGGCGTGGGAGTTGGTTTGTACTGCTATGAAAAGAAAGCATTGCCAGGGATTTTACGGCCCTTGGAATGGGTCCCAGGATCACAAGTATTAGCTCAAGAAGATCATCCATTTTTAACAGCCGGACTTGTGATGATTGGAGTCGCAGCATTTATTAAAGTCCTGATCTACATAGGGCTTTTAGATTTAAATGCACTGAAGTCTGGAAAAAAAAGAAGCCGACATGGCATCAACATCAATGGTATTTTGCAAGAAATTTTAACTGTTTTGCTTGGGTTTGCGATTGGCCTTTTTACCACACCTGTGGTCAAAAACGCAGTTTTATTCGAGCAATCTGAATACCCAGACCCAATACCAGGCATTACTCTAGCCTTAGGCTGTATTCTCATGAAGACATTTTTATACGCTGGAGTGTTCAATTTTAATTTGACTGGTAGGCTTATCCAACCCAGCAAATTAGGTCCATTCTTAAGCAGATATGATTGGAACCACTTTGTGCAAGAAGCTACTTCAACCTGCATTGGTATTGGTATTGGGCTATACATGTATCAATCTGGCCTTGTATTTGTACTAGGTGATTTTGGCAATAAACTGGTCGGAAAAGCGCAGGAAGAAGCAGGATCTATCTTAGAGCGCATTCCCATTTTTGGTTCTAAGGCTAAAGAATTGGCCCTTACGCCACTTTGGTCCAATGAACAAACACAGCCCTACTTGGTAGCAGGCTTAGTGGTCATTGGAATTTGTGTGCTTTTGAAATTACTGATTTATTGCTCACTTTGGGACGCAAACCGAATGCGCGATGGATTGCTAGGCTCTTCTGGGCGTTCTTCTGGCCATTATGGAATTGATGCGCAAGGAATCGCTGATGAAATTGTCACATTTCTCATTACCATTGTGCTTGGTATTGTTACTGCACCGCTTGCCAAAAATGCTATGCTTGATGATAAAGACCCGCACAATTTTTTACTAGGCGGTGGTATCCTGCTTGCGATTTTATGTTGGGTCAAACTGGCCTTGATCACTGGAGCCTTAAGGTTTGGATCGTATAGAAAGAAATAGGCGAAAGGTAATTTTATGACTGCAAAAAAAACATTGCCTCGTGGTTATAATGAAATTGCACAATTGATTCAGCATTTAAGCGCACATCGCTTACCTGCAGAATTACAAGACAAGCCAGTCGAGACAAGCATTGCTTCTATATTAGATGCACTGTTGCATAAGAGAATCGCAGTGGCGAAGTGTCTCTTAGAAATGATGTTGCAATTTCAGAATCAAGATAAAGAAATGAGCATCATTGCCTGGTTATTATCGCAGTGTCCGCCGGATAAAGCCATCAAGAACATCGAAGAATTCATGAGTAACAAAGAAGTGCCAGATAAAATCAAACGAAAGTTGTTGCTCGTGCTAGAACAATATGGCCAATTGGACAAACTCTCTCGATGCGTGGCGTATGTTACGGATAAAGAAGCCTTGGCAGACCATGCTCTCAATAGCCTTTTAGAATATATTGGTGCAGCCGGTGATAATCTCAATCATGTGTTTAAGCACCTCACCAGCCAAGAAACAGATTTTTACCATGCTCTTACAGCAAACTTAACCTATCGCACCGACGAGCAAAGTCTATGGCTTCTAGGCCTTTTGGCAGAGCTCCCCAACGCAGCCGTTGCAGACAGCGCAATCCAAGCTCTGGGTTATCGCAAATCTCCACTTGCATACGAGCTTTTGGAAAACATCATCACTCATCAAGAAGATAGCAAAGAAGTACGGCTCAAAGCTATGAATCGCCTCGCGCAATCCGGCATATCCAGAGATAGCACTAGAATGATGGCACCACATAAATGCTACTTATCTTGGATTGATTCATCTGGAAACAGGATTTTGTTGGTCAGTCGGCGCACAGGCCGAGGCAGGCTTGCTATGGTGACATTCATGCTCCATGAAGAGAATGGAGTGCAAGATTGCACGATTTGGAATGATATTTCAAGCTTTGAGATGGATTCTCTAATTAAAGGCTTAGAAACACAGACTGGCTTAAAACAGGTTGACTATAGCATTAGTTTGCAAATGGTCGAACACTGCCTGTATAAAACGATCCAAAACAAACGCCTGATCCCTCCTAACTTTTTGATTGCACGGCGTATTTTTGGTGCCCAAAAATTGGCCCCACATCCATACGAAATTTCTTTGGAGGAGATGGGCATTCAATATGTTGAAAAAAAATTAGCCGAATTATTATCTGTCTCAGAATCTTTAATCAAAGACCATCCTTTTAGTGAATGGGCCATAGACACACCAGAAGCTGTGGAATTTGTCAAAAATCGTCCCAGTTTAATTGGCACCAAAAAAATTCGCAAAGATATACTAACCCAGTTTGTCAAGATTTGCTTTGAATCCAAGCGAGAAAAATGGCAAGAACGATTCTTATTTACAGCCGAATTTTTGCACCGAACATCTCCACGTACATACCGTGCTCAAATTGAGATTGGATTAGCCATCTACCTCAGCCTCAAGAAAGGCACTCCTTTTGCAGAGATCCCATTCATGATCGAGCTTAGCCAACTGAGCATCCAGCGGCTTGTCGAAATGCAGGAAAACAAGGAATCCACCTCCAAAAGCGCAGAATAAGCCCAGAAGGAAATACAAAGAAGCTTCTTTACATCTCATGGTAGGATGCATCGTCAACATCAGCGTCATATATGTTAAGTTACTGCGCTTCCCGATTGAATTCAATATAA
>JAKLHB010000366.1 GCA_022710345.1 Planctomycetota bacterium | reverse complement strand
CGTTGGATAGTCATACCCAACATGCAATACATCATGAAGTTATGGGTAGTTCATCTACAACGATTGCACCCGCAGAGGAAAATGCACATTTGCAACATATTTCGAGAGAAGCCATTGAAGAAGCTATGTCTGCGAACAATGATGCTATAGTAGCCAAAAAAGAAGGTAATTTTGAAAAAGCATTGATGCTTTATCAAAAAGCTATCAAAGATTATCCACAATATGCAATTGCTTATTATAATAGAGCTCTTCTATATATGCAGCAAGAACAGTTTCAACTGGCTTTAGCTGATTATCAAAGTGCTATTGAAATCAATCCTAGTGATCCAGAATTTTATAATAATCGTGGCAATGTATATCTCAAACTCAGCGAATTTGAAAAAGCATTGAGAGACTACGATCAAGCCATTAGTTTATTTCCGAACTATTCAGAAGCATATCATAATCGAGGCCATCTGCATGCACAACAGAATAGTTTGGATCAGGCGATTGAAGATTTCAAGCATGCATTGGAATTAAACCCTGATTTGTTGGTGGATTATTATAATTTGGCATGCCTTTTTGCACGCAAACAAGATTTCGGAAATGCTTTAAGCTTTTTAGAAAAAGCATTTCGGCGTGGCTATAAAAATTTTGCCCGAGTCAAACAAGACCCTGATTTAGATGGTTTACGCCAAAATTCTACTTATGAGGATCTATTATATACATGGGATAAACCATCCAGCTCTGACAAAGAAAGGTTTTCATGAACCAAATTCCAATACAGCAAATTGACGAATGTTTATATGAAATTCCAAAGCATGGAAAAATGCGAGTTCCAGGCCGTATCTATGCCAATGCTCAATTATTAAAAGATATCCATAAAGACGAAAGCATTCAGCAAGTAGTCAATGTAGCCCATTTACCAGGGATTGTTGGATATTCATTGGCAATGCCAGACATCCATTGGGGATATGGGTTTCCAATTGGCGGCGTAGCGGCCATGAATGCGGATGAAGGTGTTGTCACACCAGGCGGAATTGGTTTTGACATCAATTGTGGCGTTCGCCTATTGCGCACAGATTTGTTTGCCCAAGATGTTCAAAACAAATTGCGCAATTTGATCAACACATTATTTCAACATGTTCCATCCGGTGTAGGATCAGAAAGTAGCCTAAGACCCTCCAAAAGCGACTTTCGTGAAATTCTGCAAAAGGGCGCACAATGGGCAGTTCGTCAAGGCTATGGCACCCAAGATGATTTGGAATGTATTGAAGAAAATGGCTGCATTGCAGCAGCAGATCCTGATTTAATCAGCGAAAGAGCTATAGAACGAGGCTTGCCTCAGATTGGCACACTTGGATCTGGAAACCATTTTTTGGAAATAGATTTGGTTGAAGAAATCTATGATGCTAAGATAGCTTCTATATTAGGTATTTCCAAAGATCAAATTATGGTTCAAATTCATACAGGAAGCCGCGGATTTGGCCATCAAGTATGCGAAGATTACATCAAGGTGATGACCAAGGCATTACATAAATACCAAATCGAAGTTCCTGATCGGCAATTGTGCTGTGCTCCTCTGCAATCTGTTGAAGGCAAAAATTATTGTTCTGCTATGGCTTGTGCCGCAAATTATGCATTTGTAAACCGTCAGATGATCCACCATTGTACACAAGAAGCATTGCTCAAAAGTTTGAATATTACACCTAAAGAACTGGGACTATCCCTTATTTATGATATTTGCCATAATATTGGCAAATGGGAAGAGCATGAATTCGATGGAAAAAAACAGCGGCTTTTTGTGCACCGCAAAGGTGCAACCAGAGCCTTTGCTCCTGGGCATCCTGCTGTTCCTGAAAGATATCGTTCTATTGGCCAACCTGTATTAATTCCAGGTGATATGGGCAGATATTCTTTCTTAATGCTTGGCACAGAGCAAGCTATGCAAAAAACATTTGGCAGCTCATGTCATGGAGCCGGCCGTGTTTTAAGCCGTACCGAAGCTTTGCGGACTGTACGCAATAAAAACATCATTCGAGAAATTGAAGATCAAGGCGTTTTAGTTGCTGTTCAAAGCAAGCAAACATTGGGAGAAGAAATTCCAGCCGCTTATAAGGATGTTCAAGAAGTAGTAGGCATTATGGATCAAAGTGGTATTAGCCGCAAAATTCTCAAACTAAAGCCAATCGCAGTGACAAAGGGTTAGATCATTGCAAGGAGAAAGAAAGATGCAATCAGAATTGACTTGGAAATGGCCATTAAGCATAATTTTAGTATCTTTAGCCTGCTTATGCTTAGGCGATGTAGATTGCCATATTGATGATGAGGACGACGATGATACATACGTGACGACTCCAGATACTCCACGCGGGCCAGATGATGCTGATGTTGGAGATGAAGTGAGATTCAATACCAGCGGTTCTTCATCCAATGGAAGTGAACATGTTGAATATCGCATAGACTTTGGCGATGGCGATATGTCTGGGTGGACTATGAGCGGTGTTGGCACTCATACTTACTCAAACGATGCTCTGTATCGAGTTTCTGCACAAGCCCGATCTGGGTATGTTACTTCGAGTTGGTCAAGTTCGCATCTCATAGACATTGATAATAAAACAGCTCTGCGCGGAATTTGCCAAGGCAGCAATGGGATGCTTTGGGTTGTTGGCAATGCAGGCTTAGCTCAAACATATTCCCAAGAGAAAGGTATTCAAGAAGAAACTATTGCACAAGTAAATTTGCGTAGCATAGTCGCACTCCATGATCAATTGTATGCCTGTGGAGATCAAGGTACCATTTTGTACCGAAGCCAAGATCATTGGCAAGCTCAACCCACAAATACGATGTCGAATCTATATGGCATCCATGGTACAAATGAATTGCTGCTCGCCGTAGGCGAACATGGTACGATCTTGCGATACCAAGACAAGCATTGGCATGCTATGCAATCTAGCAATCAGAAAAATTTAAAAGCCGTATGGGTTTTCAATGCTGATTGTGCCATTGCAGTAGGAAGCCAAGGCACAATTCTTCAGTATGATGGACATACATGGAACACAATGCCTTCAATCACAGACCAGACACTCTATAGCGTATGGGGCATGAACCCTTCCAGTGTATGGACTGTTGGAAGTCAGGGAACAATTCTTCATTTTGATGGTTTAGCATGGAATCATGTTTCTTCTCCAACTTTGGCAACTCTAAGAATTATACGAGGTACTGAAGAAAATAAGCTCTGGCTCGCTGGAACTCAAGGTTCATTGTTTTTCTTCAACGGTCAGACATGGGAAAGGATGCCTGCAGAAGATTGGAATATCTATAATCTTTGGCCTAACTTAGAACAAAATACGATTTTTTGCATTGGTGATGATGGCCGTTATCAAGAAATCCGAAGAAAACCCTAGTTGCCCTATCACCAGGGTAACCAATTGTTATGGCTAACGTTTGTATGTTACTATGCACGTTAGCCATTCATGCGGAGATTGAGCTGTGCCTACAAAAAAAGAAATGGAACTTGCTAAACTTATCATGAGCAAGCAACTCGTTTCTCGAGTTGAAATGCAACGTCATTTAGATGAATTGGATGCAGTACGAAAAACGGGAAGCAACATCACCTTAGAAAAATGGCTGATTCAACACAGTATCTTGACCAAAAAAGAATTGGCACACTTAAGCCTGCCTAAAAGTCGTGTGGTTCATTGCAAGAAATGCAAAACTATGTACCGCGTGGCAGAAGAAGATATTGGCAAAAAATTCAAATGCAAACAATGTGGAATGGCTGTGATGGTACCCAAGCCTGGAGCGACTCCAGCGCAACCCATCCGCGATATTCAAAAAAAAGCAGAAGATACGCCATTGAATTTTGAGATCCAAAAACCACCATCAGGCATTCTGATCCAACCAGAAGAAATGCCAAAAGAAGAAGCTGCACCAGAAATTCAGGGAATTCAAATAGAAGCAGACATCATGAGCGAAGAAGCTTATATGGAAGTACCTGCAGCGAATTCTTTGGAAATCATGGATACAGAGCCAGAATTTGTGTTGAATCTTAGCGAAGCCCCAGAGACTAAGCAGGAAGAGCCAGTTGTTTCTACTCCAATCTCTAAAAAAAATATACCTAAAAAAGAAGCGGTACCCAAAAAAGAACCGATGGCAAGCCCCCAAAAGGCTGCAAAGCAACCTAAGCCAATCGAAACACCTGAATTTACCATCATGCTAGATTTAGATGATGACGATAAACTAGAGACTGAAAAAGCAGAAGACGAGCCAATTCAAAAACTTTCTGTGTCTCAGACACCTGGCCCAAAAGTTCCAATCAAGCAAGCAGAGCAAGCACAAAAGCAAGCACCTGCAAAACAACCACCTCAAGTGGCAAAAGCTGCCCAAGAGCCATTGCCCAAAGTGCAGCCTAAAAAAGTAGCAACAGAATCCCCTGAATTTACCATTGTTTTGGATTTGGATGAAGAACAAGATGAACAAGAGATGCCGACACAATTGCGAAGTCCAACACAAGTGCAAGGTTTAGCCGCATTGCAAAGCATTCCAAAAGATTCAAAAGATTCAAAAAATTTAGATATAGAACCTTTAGTAGATATTATAGATATCTCAGCCTCTGCTTCCCAAGCTACTCAGCCATCTTCAGACGAAGAAGGTGATTTATTTACTTTCCAAGGTTCCAAGCCATCAGAAACAAGCGAATTAAAATTGCCTTCGGATGACGAAGATGAACTAAAATTAGACAGTTTA
>JAKLHB010000365.1:2501-4729 GCA_022710345.1 Planctomycetota bacterium | reverse complement strand
TTTGTCCCTTAAGGAAAAATTAGTACTGATTCAAAAAATTGCTTATGCTTTGGATTTTGCGCATAAGAAAAAAATCTTGCATCGAGATATTAAGCCATCGAATATTCTAGTGCGTACCAATGGAGAACCTGTGCTGATGGATTTTGGTATTGCCAAAAGACTGCAATCCAATGATGCATCATTGACCAAAAGCGGGGATATCGTGGGTACCATTCAATATATGGCCCCAGAGCAGGCTTCTGGTCTTCGTCGTGCCGTGGACTATAGATCAGATATTTATAGCCTTGGAGCAGTGCTTTATCATCTCCTAACAGGCCAACCTCCTGTTGCAGGCAACACCATGATGGAAATCCTGTATGAATTGAGCCAGCATAAAATGCTTCCTGCGCATCAAGTCAATGCAGCAATACCGAAACCTGTGTCTGATCTTTGTGCCAAAGCAATGGCTGCAGACAAAAAGGATCGGTATGCCACAGCCAGAGAATTTGGGGATGATATTCGGAGTTATTTGGATGGCCTTTCCACTAAGGCATCTATTTTTGTGCAACGGCAAAGGCAGAAAAGTTGGCTTCGGCATGTTGCCATAGCCATAGGAGGATTATTGCTATTGCTTGGCATTGGATATGGCCTAATATACTGGAGCAGTATTGCGCAATCTGTAGAACCTCAAATCAAGGAATGGATATCCAAAGCCCATGTTTCGGCTAAGCAATATAAGCTTGCGCAAGCACGAGATGAATTGCTGAACGCATGGGCTTTATGCCAGCATGACTCATTGTCTCCCGCATTACAGCAAAAGTGGAAAGAAAACATCGCACAGAATGCCGCTGAAATTAGTTACACGCTGGGTATCTATGAAGTGATGCAAAACCCTTTGCAAGCATTCGCGTATTTTTATGAAGCGCAGGATATTGCCTCTGCTCTTCGGCAAGACAATTTCAATATTAAGGCAAGGATTGAAATCCATATACGATATTTAAATCATGATTATGCAGGTGTTCTGAAAATTTTTGCAAAATTTTCAGAACCTTATGAAAAGGTCGGAAAAGGTCGGGAGTATTTAAGTTATACATACCCTGAAATTTTCTATATTTTGGCAAAAATATCGTATGATGCAATGGAGTATGATCGAGCTGAAGAATATTTGAGAACGCTTGCTCTACTCTCCAAGCAACCATCAGAGCGGCCTTTTTTTTCCAAAGAATTGCGTGGCAATCAAGAGATTGCCAAATTAGTGAGCGAGATTGGCTATTACCAAGGAATGTGTGCTTTTTATCACGAAAATTATGTGGATGCTGGACAAAAATTAAATGCCTCACAAGAAGCCCTGAAAAAATTGAACATCGCCGATACCCCATTTTATTTTAGTCTATTGATTCACCAAGCAGCGAGTTTAATACGGCAATCTCGGTTGCTTGAACCTATTCCAGCTTCGGATTATAACATAGTCCAGCAAATTTACCTTGAACTTCAAAACCATCCCCATGCAATAGAGCAAGACTTAGCATTATTTCAAGAAATACGGCTGAGGTTGATGTTGACTCAATTGCATCAAAATCCTCATTCAAGCAAGCTAGCAGAAGATATTTTACTGTTGTCGCAGGAATGCTTGCAACAAAATCCATTTGATGCTACGTATTATTTATTCCGTGGAGAAGCCTATATTCGCTTAGGCAAATATAAAGAAGCCCAGCAAGATATTGAATATGCGTCCCAACTCAATCCATATCAACTGGAATCTTTGGCCAAAATGGTGGATATTGCGAGCAATTATTTTGATGTAAGCCAAAATTCCATGGAAAAGCTCATCGGCATGATTCGACGTTTCTCGATGAAACTAGAATCTCAAACTTCTGACCTCTTGGGAAATGATTTGCAAAAAATTCGAGCTGCTTTGCAAAGTGAATTTCAGCAACATCAAGGAATGGAATTTGATCAAGAGAAAGCTGCAAAGATTTATCAAAATATATTTTCTGAATTAGAACCTGTACGTCTTTTGGCACAAAGTACACTGTGTAGCATGCAACCATCTGATCGGTGCCTAGCATTTTTGAAGCAAAAGATGGATATGCTGGCGGTTGACAAAAAGGCTAAGCTAGAGCAGTTGATTCAAAATGTACAAGATTATGAGGCCCAACGGCAGCAAATACGATATTTGCGCTATCTGCTTCTCATTCCCTATCAAAATAGAATTCCAGAAAAAACCCTCTTGGATTGCCATGCATATC